>SKXS01000171.1 GCA_007128345.1 Spirochaetia bacterium | reverse complement strand
GGATATCCGGGAACGCCTAGTTCGGAGATCATACTGAATGTGGGAACACATTACGACGCAGACATCTATTCAGAATGGTCAGCCAACGAGAAGGTAGCCATGGATGCGGCTGCAGGTGCTGCCTATTCAGGCCGCAGGTCTATGGTAACGACCAAGCAGGTGGGGGTGAATGTCCTTGCTGACTCGCTGCTGTATACGGTGTACACAGGAGCTGAGGCGGGGCTTGTTGTGGTGACGGCGGATGATCCCGGTCTGTTCAGCTCCCAGAATGAGCAGGACAACCGCTGGTATTCCCGGCTGGCAAAGATTCCGACGCTGGAACCGCAGGACAGCCAGGAGGCAAAGGATTTTGTCGTAAAGGGGATAGAGATATCGGAAAAGTTTGACACTCCTGTGCTCATCCGAACGGTCATGCGGGTGTCCCACTCCAAGACCATCGTGGAGCTCGGTACGCGGCCGGAGGTACCGAAGGAAGTAGGGAAGTTTCCCCGAAATATTCCGAAATACAACTGTACGGCAATGTATGCCAAGGAGATGCACGCGAAGGTCGAGCAGCGCATGCTGGATATTGCCGAATGGGCAGAGACATCGGATCTGAATAAAGTGGAATGGAAAGACACAAAGATAGGGATTATTACCGCGGGGGTTGTGAAGACCTACGTGGGAGATGTATTTCCCCATGCGTCTATTCTGAAGCTCGGGATGATCAATCCGATACCCAAGAAGCTTATTCGTGAGTTTGCGTCCAAGGTTGATCAGCTGATTGTCATAGAAGAGCTTGATCCCGTGCTGGAAGAGCAGATTAAGGCAATGGGCATAGAGGTTCGAGGAAAGGATATCTTCCCGCCGTGCTATGAGCTGCTGCCTGACAGGATGAAGGATCTTTCACTTGATGCGGGGCTGATTGAGGGAGAAAAATCCCCCAGGAGCAAGTTCCAGGAGCTGATAGAGAAACTGCCTGTACGGTCGCCCATATTCTGTCCCGGATGTCCGCACCGTGCAAGTTTCTATACCATGAACAAGCTGAAGGTTCCAGTTGCAGGAGATATCGGCTGTTACAATCTGGGGAGCATGCCTCCATTTAATGCGCAGCATACCATGGGAGCCATGGGGGCGAGCGTGGGGGTGCTTCACGGCATCGGCCTCGCAAATATTCCGGAAAACGCAGTGTGCACGATTGGTGATTCAACATTCTTCCATTCTGGGATGCCGCCATTGGTCAATATGGTCCATAACCGGGGGAAGGGAGTTGTGGTCATCATGGACAACAGCAATACCGCAATGACCGGACACCAGGATCATCCCGGGATGAGCTGGAGCGTCACCAAAGAACGGAAGGCCAAGAAAATTGAGATTGAACCGCTGGTTAAGGCTATGGGAGTGGAGAAGGTGATGACAGTGAACGCCTTCAACGTGAAAGAGGTAAAATCCGGATTTGACGAATGCCTGAAGTTTGACGGCACGTCGGTGCTGATTACCAAGGGTGAGTGTATTTTTGTCTCAAGGAAGCCGAAGCCTGCGTTCAGCGTGAATGTAGAAAAGTGCATAGCCTGCCATGCGTGTTTTCGGGTTGGGTGTCCTGCTGTGGTAATGAATACCATGAAGAATGAGAAGAACAACAAATACAAGTCGAAGATCGATCCCACGCTGTGCAATGGATGCAGTGTATGCGCGCAGGTATGTCCTACAGGAGCGATTGAGCCGCCCGAGTCCGGGAAGGAGAGTTTAGCAGAATGAAAGATATAAATTTTATTATTGTAGGCGTTGGCGGCCAGGGAACAGTTCTGGCAGGCGATATTCTGGCAGAAGTCGGTATGATGACGGGCTGTGATGCGAAGAAGACGGATGTGCTGGGGCTGGCCATCCGCGGGGGAAGTGTGGTCAGTCATGTGCGCTGGGGAGATAAGGTTGACGCGCCGATGTCCATGAGAGGGACGGTGGATTACCTGCTGTCCTTTGAACCCATAGAGGCGCTGCGTCAGCTTGATTTTCTCAATACAAAGAGCACCATCGTGTACAACGAGTACAAGATACCGCCGGTTACGGTGACCAGCGGGCTGAACACCTATCCCTCCGACGAGGAGATTGATCATGCGCTCAAGGAGAGTGCCGGAAATATCTACAGCATCAATGCCACCGAGAAGGCGATAGAAATAGGCAACGTGAAAACAGTGAACGTCATGCTGCTCGGCGCTCTGACCGTGTTTCTTGACATTGATCTTGAAACCTGGGAAACTGCCATCAAGAAATTCGTTCCTAAGCAGCTTGCGGACGCAAACTTGGAGGCTTTCCGAACTGGCAGAGAAATGATGAAGGCCAAGGAGTCCATCACATGAAAATCATGGTAATCAATCCGAACACTTCCGAGGAAATGACCGGGCATATCCGCGAAGAGCTGGAGCGAATTCGGCGACCGGAGACAGAGCTGACGGTTGTCTGTCCCCGGAAGGGTCCGGTTGCCATCGAGTCAGCCTATGATGAGATACTGGCGGCGTTCCACAGTCTTGAGCTGGTCAGGGAAGCTAATGAGCAGGGATACGATGCTGTGGTGCTCGCCTGTTTTGCGGATCCGGGACTGGTGGCGATGAAGGAGATATCAGATATCCTTGTAGTGGGTATCCAGGAAGCCTCCTTCCATGCCGCAGCTATGCTCGGCGACAAGTTCACGATTCTCACACCCATGAAAAAACGCATACCCAGCAAGTACAATGATGTATGGCGAAATAAGATGCCCTACCACGTCGCCTCCGTGCGCGAGCTGGGTATGACGGTGACCGAGACGGAGCAGAAACCTGAACTGGCACAGCAGCGGATTATGGAAGTGTCCCGCAAGGCGGTGGAAGAAGACGGGGCGGAAGTGATCATTCTCGGGTGCGCCGGGATGGTCGGATATGCCGAAGCGGCTGCAAAGGAGCTGAATGTCATAGTCATCGATCCTACATCCGTAGCGTTCAAGTATGCTGAAGCTATGGCGGAAGCCGGGCTGTGCCATTCCAAGCGGGCGCTCTATGCTGCCCCGTCCAAGAAGGAATATAAGAAATAATGCATGCTCATATGAGCTTTGACAGTATGATACATCACACAGGGAGGTATACATGAGTTTTACCGGAAGAGATATTCTCAGCGCTGCTGATCTTTCCAGAGACGATATCCTGGAGATCCTCAGACAGTCGGAGAAAATGGAAGAGATTGTCAAAAATGATAAGGTATCGGATATGCTGAGTGATACCTTGGTGGCAGTGCTGTTTCTGGAGCCGTCTACACGTACCCGGCTCTCCTTTGAGACGGCAATAAACCGTCTTGGCGCCAAAGCTATAGTCGTAGCCAGTGCGGACAGCTCTTCAGCTGCAAAGGGCGAATCCCTAGCTGATACAGCCATGACTGTTGACGGATATGTCGATGTCATTGTCGTACGGCAGCCCCTCAAGGGAGGAGCTGAAATCATGGCTGATGCGGCAAAAGCCCCAGTGATTAACGGCGGTGACGGGGCCGGACAGCATCCGACCCAGGCATTGCTGGACCTGTACACGATCAAGAAAGAAAAGGGTACCCTGGAGAATCTTAAAGTTGCCATGATCGGAGACTTGAAGTACGGCAGAACCGTTCATTCGCTCTCATACGCCTTGGCTCCATTTTCCCCAACCGAGTATATCTTCTGTGCTCCCGATGAGCTGCAGATGCCGGACTATATCGTTGAGGATATGCGGAAACGGTCAATCCCGTGCACCATGACTTCAGATATCAATGAAGCACTCCAGGCAGATGTAGTCTATATGACCAGGATTCAGCGGGAACGGTTTGAAAATCCTAGCGACTATGAGCGCCTGAAGGGAAGTTTTGTCCTTGACCGCAAGCTTGTTGAAAGCGGCAGCAAGGATATGATTATCCTGCATCCGCTTCCCAGGGTTGACGAGATTTCCACTGATGTCGATCAGCTGCCCAACGCGGCATATTTCCGGCAGGCCCATAACGGAGTATATGTGCGGATGGCCCTCCTGGCCATGGTAACCGGCAAAGTCTAGCATATGCCGGATCCCCAGAAGCCGCAGCTGAAAACATCTGCTGCGGCTTCTATGCTATAGGGAACAAGGAGCTTCTATGAGCAGTTCACTGCCGTTCTCATCCTCTAGGGAAGCTGGAGAGTTTGTATTTGTGTCAGGCAAGATCGGCGTGGATCCGAAAAGCGGGAGAGTCGTCTCATCCAGTGCAGCTGAGCAGACAGCCCAAATCATGAGCAATCTTGAAGCTGAGCTAGCTCCCTACGGTCTTTCCCTTGATGATGCGGTGAAGATGACGGTTTTTCTCACCGACATGAAGTATTTTGAGGAAATGAATGCCGTCTATCGTTCATGGTTTCCTTCACGGCTGCCTGCCAGAAGCTGTGTCGCCGTGGTATCTCTCCCTCATGCGGATGCATTGGTGGAGATTGAGTGCATTGCTTGGAAGCGTGTTGTGTGAGCAAGGTGCGTATTCTCTCAACTACTCCTTGCGTTTTTCTTGAGTGGCGATTATTATTGAAATTTGCATATTTCTGTAGTAATAAGGAGTGTTGGTCATGGGTGAGAGTGAAGTTGCGAAACCGCGGGTGAAACGTACGTATTCTGTGCTTGCGCTGGATAAGGCAATTAAGATACTGGATGTAATGTCTGCCAAAGAGGGAGACTTCGATTTAGCCACGTTGTCAAAGATGGTGCAGATGCCGAAAAGCACTCTGCTGAGGCTGCTGTACACCATGAAGAGCCATAACCTGATTCGCCAGGACAGTGAAACCAAGCGGTTTAATCTTGGCCTTGCGCTGGTGGCTCTGGGCAAGGCTGCTGAGAAGAAGTTCGACTTGGTTAAACATATTCATCCCTTCCTGGTGGAGCTTTCTGATAGGACTAATGAGACTGCTTCTCTTGTCATCCTTGAGGGCAGTCATGCAGTCTATATTGATCAGGTGCTCAGCAGCAACATGATAGTAGGTCGGCCCCGTATCGGAGTCAGTATTGATCTGCACTGCAGTTCCTGCGGAAAGATCCTGCTGGGTTCTAAAAGTGATGACTGGATTCAGGAGCATGTGCTGTCAGAACCGCTGTCCAGGATGACCAGCAAGACAACCACTGACCCCGAAGTGCTGCTCAAGGAGATCAGGCGAGTAAGGGCAGTGAAATATGCAGTAGATGATGAAGAGGTGGAAGTCGGCGGCCGCTGCGTAGCTGCTCCTGTATGGGATAAGGACGGCAACATCATAGCCGCTATTTCGGTTATGGGGCCGACTACGAGAATCAGGCAGAAGGATTTCCCGGAAATCGGAGCAATCCTTAAGGATGTATCCCTCAGGGCTTCCATAGCCTTGGGCTACCGGCCTGCCTGACAGGAATAACCCAGTCCGGCAGAATCTTTCAGCTGTAAGAGACAATGAAATTTTATTGAAATCAATAGTTCAGCATTACCCAAGGTGTAATGCTGGGGAGATATGTAGGTATGAACCATCTTTCAGGTGTATATACGATCATGCCGACACCGTTCCGGATGGACGGCTCGCTTGATCAGGAAAGTCTTATAACGCTGACCCGTTTTCTTGTCAGTCTCGGTGTTGACGGCCTGGTGGTGCTCGGCGTCCTGGGAGAGGTTCACAAGCTGAGCCGCAGTGAATGTGATGCCGTCATAACGGCGGTGGTTGATGCCGCAGCAGGGGAAGTGCCCGTCTTTGCCGGATGCAGTGCTGGAGGAACGGATCTTGCCGCAGCATCATGCCTGCGGGCTGCTGAGCTGGGAGCATCCGGGTTCCTTGTCGCGCCTCCTCCGGTGCAGAACGATGATGTACTTTGGTCCTATTACAGCAGGATAAATGCAGCAGTGGATCTTCCCATCATACTCCATGATTATCCCGCAGCAACAGGCATACTCATGAATACGCAGTTGGTTGTCCGTCTGCATCAGGAACTGGAGCATGTGCGGTGCATCAAGCTTGAGGAAGCACCTCCCGCTCCTAAAATCTCATCACTGCGGGCCCTGGCGCCGGAGATGACCATTCTCGGCGGTCTTGGGGGAGTCTACTTCATTGAGGAGCTCGACCGCGGCAGCGACGGCACCATGACGGGGTTTTCCTATCCCGATGTGCTCAAGCAGATATACCGTATGTATACTGGAGGTGATAAGCAGGCAGCACGTGAGCGCTTCTATAGTATGTGTCCGCTGCTGCGCTATGAGTTTCAGCCGGGCATAGGCCTGGCAGTCCGCAAAGAGGTATACCGGAAGAGGGGGGCGATACAATCTTCATATGTCCGTCACCCCGGAGCCCAGTTAGATGAGATGCTTTCCCGGGAACTTGATCGGGTGCTGCTTTATTGCGGGATCACTTCTGGGGGATAGACCCTGTTCCGAAATGCAGATGAAATTTCCCAGCATATGTAACAGATGCATTCATGCAGCACGCAGCATTCCTGCAGCTGATGAAGAATATACAACTATTATTGAGTAAAGGAGTGAAGCGATGAGCAAGGAACTGATTGTAATTGCCCTGGGCGGTAATGCAATTAAACAGGCCCATGAAAGCGGAACAACAGAGGAGCAGTTTGCGAATGTCGACAAGACAGCCGAGCAGATCATGCATTTAGTAAATGATGGGTACCGCCCCCTGGTTACCCATGGAAATGGACCGCAGGCTGGTTCTCTGCTGATTCAGCAGGAAGAATCAAAAGATCATATTCCCCCTCAAACGCTCGCAGTATGCGGGGCCATGACGCAGGGGCAGATCGGGTGGATGATACAGAACAGGACAATGTACCACCTTGCAGCGGAGAACCTGGACATACCAGTGTGTACGATAGTCACCCAGGTTGAAGTTTCAACTGAAGACCCTGATTTCCAGAATCCGTCTAAGCCGGTGGGGTCATTCTATACAGAACAGGAGGCGAAGAGGCTCCAGGATGAGAAGGGATATGTGGTTAAGGAGGCAAAGCCTGGAGCGGAGAAGAGCTGGCGCAGGGTTGTCCCTTCACCGGAACCGATTGATATTGTTGAGAAGGAATCCATCAAACGCCTGATTGAAGCAGATGTCATCGTCATTGCTTCCGGGGGAGGAGGAATACCAGTGAAGAAGGAGGCCGACGGCAGCTACTCAGGGGTTGATGCGGTAATCGATAAAGACCGCGCCGGATTTAAGCTTGCACAGGCAGTGAATGCCGACAGGTTTATGATCCTCACAGATGTGGAAAAAGTGTGCATCAACTTTAATACTCCAAACCAGAAGGAACTGGGACTCATCACTGTAGCAGAAGCCGAAAAGTTCATGGCTGAGGGCCATTTCCTTGCTGGATCCATGGGACCGAAGGTTGAGGCGGCAGTACGGTTTGTGAAATGGAGCGGCAGAGAGGCAATCATCACCTCGCTGGACAAGGCTCTTGACGCGCTGCATGAGAAGGCCGGGACACGTATTGTACCGTAATTCGGTACATAACAACATATACCGAGAGGAGTTTGCAGATATGAATCCACTGGCAAAAGAACTTAACAACCTGCTGGAAGGTACAGCTGCGGGATCAATGCTGTCTGAATTTGGGAGGCGATTCTTTTTTCCGAAAGGAATTATCTCCCAATCAGCGGAGGCCTCGCAGAAGGCTTACCGTTTCAATGCCACCATAGGCATGGCCACCAGCGGATCCGTTCCGATGAACATATCGAGCGTGCGCAGGCTGATGCCGGAACTAAGTGAGCAGGAGCTGTTTCCCTACGCTCCTACGGCAGGGGTGATGGAGCTCAGGGAGCTCTGGAAGAAGGAAATGGACCGAAAGAACCCTTCCCTTATCGGGAAGCCTACCTCCCTTCCCGTGGTCACCACAGGGCTGACCCATGGCATCGCCGTGACCGCGGATCTCTTCGTGAATCCGGGGGATACGGTTATCGTACCGGATATGTTCTGGGGAAACTACCGGCTGATTGTGGAGCACAGAATCTGCGGGAAGCTGGAGACCTTCACGTTCTTCACAGAAGAGGGAGGGTTGAATATCTCCGGGATGGAGAAGGCTCTCCGCTCAGGTGATCCGGGGAAATGCATTCTCATGCTGAACTTCCCCAATAATCCCACAGGATATTCTCCCACTGCGGCCGAGGCAAATCAGATTGTTTCCCTCCTGCATGCACTGGCTGAAGAGGGCAGGAAGATACTTGTCATACTTGATGATGCATATTTTGGCCTGTTCTATGAAGAGGATACCTATAAGGAATCCCTCTTCGGTCTGCTGGCTGATCTGCACGAACACATTGTGGCGGTAAAGGTCGACGGCATAACGAAAGAGGAGCTGGCTTGGGGGTTCCGGGTGGGCTTTATCACATACGGGGCCAAGGGGATGAGCGAAGCATGCTATGATGCCCTGACCAAGAAAACCATGGGAGCTGTTCGCTCATCCATTTCAAATTCAAATAAGATTGCCCAGAGTCTGATTGTACGGGCAATGAAGGATCCGGAATACGCAAAGCAGAAGGATGAGGCATGTGACGTGCTTCAGAAGCGCTACCGCAGAGTGAGGGAGGTGCTGAGGACCTATGCTCCCGATGATCCGATCCAGCCGCTTCCCTTTAATTCCGGCTATTTCATGACCTTTGTCTGCAGAGGGGATTCGGAGCTGCTCCGCACCCGCCTGCTGGATTCCTATGGTATTGGGAGCATCTCTATTCCTGAAAAGTATCTGAGAATAGCCTTCTCAAGTGTTGATCTCGAAGATATTGAGGAACTCTACACAACAATACGCACCGCAGCCAGGGAAGTGTTTCAGCAACTGTCATGAGGGCATAAGTTATAACGGGAGAGCATTCCGCTCTCCCGTTATACTGATAATTCCATTTACAATATAATTATATTTGCCACTTCTGTTCTAGGTGTTATATCATATTGTGGAAAAGTATGCCGAAAATGTGTTTTTTGTTTGACATATCCATAGGGCGCTGGTATGATCAATTAACGGAAATCTTGGGGAATACAGCAGCAGCATATCGTATGCACTATGTTTTGTACTGGATGGTGTGGACTGCTTCAGGATCTGTAAGTTCCAGATGACCGCAATTAGAAATCTAGGAGGATGTATGATTAAGAAAGGTTTAGTCTCAGTATTGCTGGCAGTATTGCTGCTGAGCACCGTACACGTCTTTGCCGCAGGACAGCGTGAAGCAGTGGTGGACAGGACGGTCAAAATAGCATTATCGGTGGAACCCGGTGCGCTTGACCTCCATGCCGACACTACGACAGCTTCGCTTGACGTAGCACAGGCTATCTATGAGAACCTCATTCGATTTGACGAAGACATGAATCTCGTTCCATGGCTTGCCAGGGAATGGGAGCAGCTTGATGAGGTAACTTACCGATTTTGGCTCAGGGAAGGGATACAGTTCCACTCCGGAAATCCTTTCAATGCTGAGGCAGTGAAGATGCATATTGACCGGATGATTGACCCGGACAATCCAGGACTTGCAAAAGCATACATGGGCTGGATGAAAGAGGCTGTGGTCTTAGATGAATACACCATCGATATTATCGCTGAATCGCCCTACGGACCTGCTACGGCTTTCCTGGCTCTGCCGTTCAATGGAATCCATGATGCTAAACTGGCTCTTGAGATGGGTGACCGCTATGCAATTGAACCCAGCGGCACAGGACCCTTTGCATTCCAGAATTGGTCACGGGGTTCCCACATTGACCTGGTTGCAAACCAGGACTACTGGGGAGGCGTCCCGGCAGTGGATGGAATTCAGTTCAGGATAATCCCTGAAGCGGGTACCAGGACTATGTCCCTCCAGGCAGGTGATGTGCATATAACCACCCAGCTGCCTCCTGAGGCTATCCCGACCCTGGATGCTGATCCATCTGTCAATCTGATTATTGAGGCTGAACCCCGGTACATACGGTGGCAGGTCAATGTCTCCCATCCGTTCCTCTCTGATCTCAATGTGCGAAGGGCGCTCACCCATGCCATCGACTATGTGATGATCATTGACGCTATACTTGAGGAATACGGCCGGCCTCTGCACGGCTACGGAGTACCTGGGCAGATTGGTTTTCTTGAACTGCCCTACACCTATGATCCTGCTGAAGCGGACAGGCTGCTGAGGGAGTCAGGCTGGAGAAAGAACGCCAGAGGAATCTACGAGAAAAACGGTGAAGAGCTGCAGCTTGACATCATTACTGGAAACAAGATGGCGAGAGAACTGGAACTCTTTGAGGCTATGCAGAGTGAGTTCAGGGCGTTCGGCATAGACATAGGCATCGACCTGATTGAAGGCGCTCAGATTTATCCTGAAATTGTCAGGTACATGCAGATGCTCTACACCGATGATACTCCAGATTTTGCACTGCTGACTATGGACGGCGGGGCACGGACCGGCGAGATGAATGTTGCCCTTGAGAATGCGTTCAGAAGCTACGGAATCAGGAACTGCACGACTTGGAAGAATGAAGAATTCGACCGGCTGATGGATATTGCAATCTCAGGCGCTCCTGAAGCTGAACGTATTGCAGCGTACCATGAATCACAGATCATCCTCCATGAGGAACTGCCGGCTATCCACCTGTGGCAGCCTTCCTGGGCAATTGCTACAGCTGTAGGAATCAGTAATTTTTCCCTCCATCCTGCAGGTGTGTGGTATTATGAGGCTATAGAGTTAAACAGATAGCCTGGACGGTAATCAAGATCAGAAATTTTCTATGCTTTCGGATGGTCCAGGAGCCTGGGCCATCCGAATTAATGAGGAGCATATGCCGCAGATACATGATGAAGGGGATGTGTAAGTGTTAGTCTATACTATACGAAGAATTATTCAGGCTATACCGGTTCTTTTCGCTATAACCCTGCTGGCTTTCCTGGCATTCTATTTTAATCCAGGAGATCCGGTCGTAATGCTTGCTGGCGAACAGGCAACTATGGAGATGCAGCAGCAGATACGGCAGAATCTCGGACTGGATCAGCCTGCGTACATGCAGTACTTCTTGTATCTGCAGCGCTTGCTGAGAGGAGACCTGGGAACATCATACCGCAGCAGGCAGCCGGTCACCTACCATATGCTCCCGGCTTATCGAGCGACCCTTGTGTTTATTGGAGCCTCGGTGCTCATCATGCTTGTCATTGGACTTCCGGCAGGAATTCTTTCTGCCACTCGGCCTCACAGTAAATTGGACAATCTTGTCATGGCTGGAGTGCTTTTAGGATTGTCCGCACCCATCTTCTGGGTGGGGATTATCCTGGTGTATATTTTTGCACTCCAGCTGCGTCTGTTTCCTTCGTCGGGCTTTTTCACCTGGCACAGCGTCATTTTGCCTGCTTTGACTCTCGGGCTTCAGTACGGCGCAATAATTGCACGGGTGACACGTACCAGTATGCTTGAGGTCCTTTCCAACGACTATATACGCACAGCCTATGCAAAGGGAGTTGCCCATCGTAATGTCTTTTATCGGCATGCCCTCAAGAACGCTGCCATACCTATTATAACGACTGCAGGTCTTCAGATAGGCAGCATGCTCGGAGGCACCATACTCATAGAGAAGGTGTTTGCCTGGCCAGGGGTAGGGAGAATGCTGGTAAATGCCATTACCGAACGGGATGCGCCCATCGTGCAGGGTGGTATTGTCATTATCGCGCTGTCTGTGGTTGTGCTGAACATCCTCGTCGACTGGATGTATGCATTTCTCAACCCGAAAGTTCGTTTTAAGTAGGGGATACCTGGATGGATGATGCTTTAATAGATTTCAATTTTGATGTGGAAGAGCAGGAAGACATTTTTCTGACCCGCAAAGAGCGGATCAGAAGATTTTTCAAGCGTCTCTTCCGAAATAAACTGGTGCTGTTTAGTCTCATAATTCTCATCATACTAGTTTTCTTGGCTATCTTTGCCCCATGGATAGTACCAGAGGACCCCTACAGGAGCGTACTGCAGCGCAGGCTTCAGGCGCCATCTTGGGAGAATTTATTCGGTACTGACCAGCAGGGCCGGGACATGGTCAGCCGGGTCATTATGGGCAGCAGGGTCGCATTGTACGTGGGGTTCCTCTCTGTCGGCATCGGATTAAGCATAGGGGGACTGCTTGGCCTGATATCCGGATATTTCGGAAAGATGCTTGATACAATCATCATGCGTACAATGGACGTGATCATGTCCTTTCCCTGGCTTCTGCTGGTGATAACCGTCGTGAGCATCCTCGGTACCGGCATAACGAACGCCATGCTGGCAATCAGCATAACCCTTATTCCCCAATATGCGAGGCTTGTACGTTCGGTAGTTGTCTCGGTGCGTGAGCAGGATTTTGTGCAAGGAGCTGAAGCTCTTGGAGCATCCCACCTGCGAATCATCTTTATCCATATTGCTCCACACACTGCTGCTCATGTGATCATCCTGTCTACGATCAACCTGGGCAAGGCAATTCTGGCAGAAGCAGGGCTTGGATACTTGGGGCTTGGGGTGCAGCCTCCCACACCCTCCTGGGGCATGATGATATCCTCAGGCCAGAATTATCTGCTGGTAAATCCCTATCTCTCCATTATTCTGGGAATTGCGGTTATGCTGGTGGTGATATCGCTGAATATATTCGGTGACGGGCTGCGGGATGCGCTGGACCCGAAACTGTAGGTATGCTGGAGAATCATCGAAACAGGTATGAAGAAAAGAAGATCCCTAAAGAGATTTGGAAACATCAAACAATTAGGTGAGCTATAACAGAGTTTGGAGAAATACATGGCTGATTCTGAGAGAATCCTGGAAGTAAATGATCTGAAGACATACTTTAACACCGAAGACGGGGTAGTTAAGGCTGTTGACGGGGTAAGCTTTCATGTGAATAAAGGTGAAACGGTGGCCTTGGTGGGTGAATCGGGTTCCGGAAAATCCGTCACGAGCCTGTCGATTATGAAGCTTGTTACTGGGCGCATTGTCAGCGGATCCATCATTATGGACGGAGAGGATCTGTTGAAGAAGAGCGAACGGCAGATGTGCAAGATCCGGGGCAATGATATCAGCATGATATTCCAGGAACCCATGACCAGTCTCAATCCGGTGTTCACCATCGGTGAACAGATTACTGAAGCTTTGATGCTGCACCAGAAAAAAAACCATAGCGAGGGTATGAAGAAATCCATAGAGATGCTGGAATTAGTAGGGATTCCTGAACCTGCAAAGCGGGTGCATGAATATCCCCACCAGCTTTCCGGGGGCATGCGGCAGCGGGTGATGATTGCCATGGCATTAAGCTGCAATCCTAAGCTGCTGATTGCTGATGAGCCTACTACAGCCCTGGATGTGACCATACAGGCACAGATCATTGATTTGATGAACAAGCTCCAGAAAGAGATTGGGATGGCCATACTGTTTATCACCCATGATCTCGGTGTCGTTGCAGAAGTGGCTGACCAGGTAGTGGTGATGTATGCCGGCAGGGCTGTGGAGTCAGCCGATGTAGTATCGCTCTATAAGAAGCCGAGGATGCCCTATACTCTCGGACTGCTCAACTCCATTCCCAGGGTGGACAAGGCGGCCGTAGAGCAGAGCCGGCTGGTTCCCATACCGGGAAACGTGCCGAATCCGCTGTTCCTTAAGACGCGCTGCGCATTCTATCCACGGTGCCGGTACCGGGAAGATGACTGCGCCAAGGCCATACCTCCTCTGGTGGATATTGGCGATAACCATATGGTCCGCTGTTTCAAGTGGGAGAAAGTTGACAGTAACAAGGTGAATCTATGAGCACAACAGCACCAGCAAAGCATAAGCATTCCGACAGTTCACGGCCTCTGCTGGAGGTGACGGATCTGAGAAAGTATTTTCCCATAAAGGGCGGAGTCTTCTCGCGGACCGTGGGAAATGTGAAGGCTGTCCAGGATATCTCCTTTTCCATCTTTTCCGGAGAGGTTGTGGGCATGGTAGGTGAGTCAGGTTCCGGAAAAACCACCGCGGGACGCTCCCTGCTGCGTCTTATCGAACCGACTGCCGGCAAAATTGTATTTGACGGCACCGACATCACCAATCTCAGCAGAAAGGAAATGAGCAGATACCGAAGGGAAATGCAGATAGTATTTCAAGACCCCAGTTCTTCATTAAATCCCCGCATGCGTGTTGAAAATATTGTAGGAGAAGCTCTGAAGATTCACAATATCGGTACAAAGAATGAGCAAAAGGACCGTATTGCCACCCTGCTGAAACGGGTAGGCCTCTCATCCTCCAGCATGCGGAGATTTGTCCATGAGTTTTCCGGCGGTCAGCGGCAGAGAATCAGCATTGCCCGGGCCCTTGCGGTAAATCCCCAGTTCATCGTTGCCGATGAGCCGGTTTCCGCCCTTGATGTCTCTATCCAGGCACAGGTGGTTAATCTCCTTCAGGACCTCAAAACGGAGTACGGACTGACCCTTCTCTTCATTGCCCATGACCTGGGGGTGGTTGAATACATTTCAAAGCGAGTGATCGTTATGTATCTGGGGAAGATTATGGAGATAGCTGACGGGAAGGAACTGTACCAGAACCCCGTGCATCCCTACACTGAAGCGCTGCTCTCGGCGATCCCTATACCTGATCCCACCCTAAAGAGAGAGAAAATCATTGTAAAGGGTGACATCCCGTCACCGATCAATCCTCCCACGGGATGCGTCTTCAGGACCAGATGCCCTATAGCAGTTCGTGAGTGCGCAGAGATCATACCTCAGCTGGAAGAGGTAAGCCCCGGACACCTGAAGGCCTGCTTGCGCAGATAGCGGCATGCTCAAAGGGGTACGGAGAAGGGATCGCTGTTTTTGTCCGTGTTCCAGATATATTCAGTGAAGCTGCAGATATCCCATGCTTTCTCCTCTCCAAAGAGGCTGCTCATGAACCCCAGGGACATATCTATCCCTGCGGTAACTCCAGACGAAGTATAGTATTTCCCTGATTCGACCCACCGTGCGCTGCCCTGCCACAGAACCTTAGGTCCCTGCTCCATCACCCATTTCAGGGATCGCTTATTGCTTGTGGCCCGCAGCCCGTCAAGCAGCCCGGTTCTTGCCAGAAGTGCAGAACCTGTACATACAGTCAGCACATACTCGCACTGTCTGCTGAGTTTTTCTATGAGATCAATCATCAGCGGATTACTGACCTCCCGGCGGGTCCCAAATCCGCCGGGTATGAGGAGAATGCTGCCTTCCTGTACGGATGCAGGTGGAGAATCGGTACGGCAGGAGACTCCATGGATGCTTGCAGCAGTTCCCCCCTCCAGTGATATGAAGCGGATATTCACAGATTCTTTGAGCTGACCAAACATCTCCACAGGCCCGAAGGCATCCAAGGTTTCAAAGTCATCAAAAAGCAGGCAGAATAACGTACGCATATGCTCTCCCGGCAATGGTATGATTTGAGGCTAAAGAGGTACTTTTATGCAGAGCTTATGCACCTCTTGCTCGCCCAGAGGCCCATGGCAGCACGGCTTGTGAATATCCTGCGGAAAGAGGATGACTGCCATTCCCGGCTCCAGGAGACAAGAGGCGCTCCAGGAGCTGTCCAGGTCATAGAATACGACATCTCCCGTTTCGTCATAATCCCCGGCACGGGGAAGTGATGCATGATAGGGCCTGATATATACCAGTTCCCTTCCGCTTACCACATACTGGATGTCGATGTGACGCAGATGGGATTCATAGGCACGGTCCTCAGGTCTGCTGGTTCGGTATCTGCGGTTGGTTCCGTACATGCCTGAAGCACCTGGGTGCCGCTCCCATGCCGGTGAATCCTGCGCTAAGAGCTCTTCAAGCATCCGCATTCCCTCTTCAAGCCTCTTTGAAGCTGCGGCATACTGTCTGATATTCTCAATGGTGTCGTATATCATGGGATCAGTATAGACGCATATACCGCAATGCGCAACACTATTCCTGATTTGCATTTTTCATCTCCTGTACACTTGAAAAACAGTCTTCAATTCAATACTATCGTATGCATGGATCATACCAGGGACTTGATCGGCTACGGAGGGGCATATCCCCATCCCCATTGGCCCGGTGATGCCCAACTCGCTGTAAACTTTGTTATTAACTTCGAAGAGGGATCAGAGCCGTCATGGGGAGATGGAGACGGGTATTCCGAAAACGGCCTTACGGAAATTTCCGGCAGGAAACCGCTTGCCGGTGTGCGTGACCTTGCTGCTGAAGGCATGTTCGCATACGGAGCACGTGCGGGATTCTGGAGGCTGAAGGAGATTTTTGACAGCCGCGGTATCCCCTTCACGCTCTTTGCGTGTGCCCAGGCTCTGGAGCGTAACCAGGCAGCCGCTGAGGCTGTAAAGGAGAGTGATGCTGACATTTGCTGTCACGGCTGGCGCTGGATTCAGCCCTCCGTGCTCACCCGTGAGGAGGAACGGCAGCATATCCGGCAGGCGGTTGATTCCCTTGCCCGCACTATGGGAGAGCGTCCGGCAGGGTGGTACTGCAGATATGGTCCAAGCGTACATACCAGGGAGCTTCTGGTTGAAGAGGGCGGATTTTTTTATGACTCCGATGCCTATGATGACGACCTTCCGTACTGGGTTAACGTGGGAGGAACATCCCATCTTGTCGTTCCCTATACCCTGGTCAATAATGACATGAAGTATATCAACGGCACGTTTGCCACGTCTCATGATTATTTCAGCTTCCACAAGGATGCTGTTGATGTGCTCTGCCGTGAAGGAGAAAGATCCCCGAAGATGATGTCCGTGGGGCTGCATATGCGCGTAATCGGCCATCCTTCCCGCAGCGGGGGGCTGGAGCGGCTTCTGGACTACATTGCATCGAATAAGCGAGTGTGGATTGCCAAACGCATCGATATCGCCCGCCACTGGGCGAAGACCCATCCTGATACCGGCAGCTCTTGAGATGGCTGCTGCAGGAATTTTGCGTAACCTGGTGGATGACAGGCCAAGCTGCTGGGGATTGAGACTCGAACGAAGCACAATTACAGGAGATTTTGCGGCTGCAGGGTACATATTTGCATATACGGTATGGCCAGATCTGCGTTCCTGCACCTGCTGCCTGCTCTCATCAAATATGTCAGGATTCCATGGAGTATGCCTGGGAGGCATTGAAAACGGCAGTGAAGCAGTGCCGGCATCATACTAACATCAATACT
>SKXS01000027.1 GCA_007128345.1 Spirochaetia bacterium | reverse complement strand
TCCCAGGATTTCAGTGCTTCAAATTTACGTATGAAGTCTTCCTGAAGCAATGACGGATTGAGCTTGAGGATCTGCTTTCCCGGTTCAAGAAGTTCAATTTTCACCTTTCTCCGGTCATACACATCACGCTGACGCTTGACGAATCCCTTTGCTTCCAGCCGGTCTATCATGCTGGTAATGGTTGCCTGGCTGATTGACATATACCTGGCCAGCATACCCGGAGTGATCTGTTCATTGAGCGACAGCTCCTTGATAATGAACAGCTGCGGACCTGTCAGGCCGATCTTCTTTACCAGACTCTGAGAATAGAGATCCAAAGCCCTTGTTATTTGCCGCAGGGTAACCAACACTTCATTTGCTACGTCCAAGGCATGTGCTCCTCAAGCTGACATTATAAAAATGCCGCCCTATAATATAGTATACAAATAGTATGACATCTAATTATATATTATTCAAGTGACCATTAACCTTTTATTTTGCATCATATTATTTAGTTTGTTAGTTTACCGTCACTAAAAATACTTAAAATAACACCAGCATTATATTTAGCATGCTAATATTAATATTCACAGCTGCTGTTCCCACTTATCTCGTTCTCATACCCCATTCCTCCGGAGCACGCTTTTATTTTGTATCATAAGGTGTACACGAAAATCTTTCAGAAGCCAAGTATAGTGCAGGTACATTCCGGGAATCTGTCGTGTAATATCAGAAAAAACCGTATATTGATTCTCCGCATTCGGTGCATTTCCCCAAAAGCAGGTGTTCGTAAAGCTCCTCCTCCACATGAACGTAGTATCCCCTCCTGCTGATAATCTCCGTCCTGCAGTTAGGGCAGCGTGTCTTTGCATAGTGCTCATTTCCGCTGTTCCCTGCATACACATAGGGAATTCCGCATGATTCAGCTGCTTCAATTGCCTGGGAGAGAAACCGCTCCGTTGTAGGAGCCCGGTTATCCATATTGTAGTGGGGAAAGAAACGGGACAGGTGCCACACCGATACCCCCGCATCCTTGAGCCGATGGCCAAGCCACTGGATGTCGTCAATATCATGGATTCCTTCAATCACCAGGGTAGTCGCCTCAACTACCTTGCCCGGAAGATCACAGACTGCCTCAAGGGTCTCCAGAACAGGCCGCAGTGATGCCTTGCAGTATGTTCTGTAAAACTCCTCATCTCCTTTGACATCAATGTTGAACCCGTCTATCAGGGGAAATATGCGCTCCCTCGCAGCAGATGAGAATGAGCCGTTGGTGATCATGCAGTTGTATCCGCCCGCTTCCTTCACCAGCTTGGCAGTATCAAGCATGTAATCCTGCCACACAACAGGCTCAGAATATGTATAGGTCATGGTGGATACCTTGCATTCCTTCATCCTGTTCACAAGCTGAAGAGGAGAAGTATCCAATCCCTCATCATAATCTTTCCAGGGGCCAGGATACATTGGGCTGGTCTTCTGAGAGAGATCGTGGTTCTGGCAGAATCCACACCGGTAGTTGCACCCGAACAGAGCAACTGAGAGTGTTTTTGTTCCTGGACGGAAATGATACAGGGGTTTCTTTTCCAAAGGTTCCACTGAGGCAGCAAGCAGTTTTCCGTAATTAATGGTGATAATACCTTCAGCTCGATGCTCCCGAATACCGCAGAATCCCCGCTCACCTGATTCAATGCTGCAGTAACGCCAGCAGAAATCACAGGTTGCCGTCATGGAGCCTCCTCGCTGAATACTTCAGCCTGGAATATCTCAAATGTACATCTTGGATCCTTCCACACATCAGGAGAGAGTCCTGCTTTCAGAGAGAGGTGCGTGAGTGTCTCACCCAAATCCCAGCCCTGCTCAATAGCCACTTGGGGGAGAAATACAGCTCTCCGGGCGCCAAAAGAAAGAAGGATGCCGTCTTTTCCAATTTCGATATCATTGAAGCTCTTCACCTGGATAAGCTCAGTAAGTAAAGAGATTTCAATGATAATCTCCGGGAGCTCCCATGCTTCCACCGAAGGAAAGCGCGGATCATGGAGCGCCGCTTCTTTCGCCATAGAGGCAATTGCCTCCCCTAAAGGATGCCTTCCAATGATCGTTCCGATACAGCCCCTGAGCAGGAGATCGCCGCTGCCACGGGCACGCTTGTGCAGGGTGACGAACACACCCCTCACTTCCTGAAGGTACGGCTCATCCGACAGCTCGTCCAGGAGCCTCTGCGGTGTACTGGAGAGACGGCTGGCAATTGCCTCACGGGCAATTGAAAGCATGTTTCTTCGTTTGTTCGCATCGGTCATCGCTATCTCCAAAGTATTGAACAGTATGCCACAAACCCTACATCAGGTCCGACAAACTGATTTGATGTGTAGTAGTCTGTAACTGCTCCTTCAGCCCCGACTGTTTCCATTATCTTGGCAACTGCAAGCCCGGGAGCAAAACCGCAGATGGTCATATCCCGCATCTTCTTGAGCTCGAAAAGCCGTGCAAACTGGTATGATGCAAAGTGCTCTGCGGCTTCGCGATCCTGCTGTTCCACCTTATGCTCGATCACCTGGAGTTCCCGTGTACCGAAGGGTGTGTGCCCAAATCTTGGTCCGTAATGAGTGTAGTCCGAACTTGCAATGAGCACCGTGTTTCCTCTGCGAATCTCATCCTCTCCCAGGAGTTCCATAGCAGCTGACGCGACCGAGTCCAGGGCATCAGGAGAGGATACCTCTGACAGCAGCAGCACCCCGACAGTAAGCGGCCGTTTTGATACCTCCTTTGCTCGGGCTATAAAGGGCAGGAACATCTCCACCGCATGCTCCTGTGCCACTGCCTGCTCATGCACCTGTACCCCGCTGACTGCTTGTGCTGTCATGTCCAACCCTTGAATTCGCCCGATGGGAGTGTCATAGTAGTCAAATGAAGCTGCATACAGCGTATCAGAGTTAAGAGGCACATAGTGGGAGGGAGACACTATTACGATATTCTCGGTCTCATTACGCAGGGCATTGAAGAAATGGGCGATGCCGCGGCCGGAAAAGTAGATACCAGCATGGGGAAGCATACCCCCGCGAACCCCTTTGGCGATACGTTCATTAACCCTATGCTCGCTGGTTTTTCCTGCTGCTGCCGGGTTATAGACATTGTCTTGTGCAAGCTCAAGGAATTCATCTATTTCCGCACGAAGGGATACGGGGTCTCCCGTATACCAGCTGCCGGCAAAGCGAGCTTTCCGTATACGCATACCAAGCCTCCTACTTTATTGTGCCATGAGTTGAGCCTAAAGTTAAGAGGTATCTCTCATTTTCGCTCAGCAGCACCCTATGCGGAACTGGCTGCCTGCTATCCAGCAATGGTGGACTACAATCATCTGCCGGTCAGTAACTCATAGAGCTTCCTGTTCACCGGCAGATCCAGGCGATGGGTCTCACTAAGCCGCAGCAGGGTACCGGAGAACAGTTCCACTTCGGTTGGTCTGCCCGCCAGGACATCCTGAAGCATGGATGTTTCTCCCTGAGGAGACAAGGTCTCCAGGAGGGACAGCCAGCGCTGAAGATCGCTTTCAGAAAGTATGACCCCTTCGCACAAAGCAGCCATGCGCACTTCTTCCATAGCTTCAAGCATCAGGGTCCGCGCTTTACCCTCCTGCTGAAACGCTCCGTAAGGAGCTTTGAGAACAGCGGAGACCTGGTTGACTCCAAGATTGACCATGAACTTCCACCACAGTTCATGGAGCATGTCTTCAGGTATCTCACAGGCAATCCCGCCGTTCACAAGCAGATCCCTGATCTGTTTTGTCCTGGGAGATAAGGAAGGGGTGGCATGTTCACCGAGAAGCACCATGCCTTTTCTGGTGTAGGTGATCTCATATCCCCGGCGTACAGCATCCTGTCCCACCGTGAGGGCAAGGGGAATATCTTTTCTGCCGAAATGATCAGCTATAATCGCCTCACTGGTAATGCCGTTAAGAAGCGATAAAATCTGGGTATGCGGCATAACCAACGGCTCAAGAAGATCAAGCGAACGTTTCAGGTCATACCCTTTGACCGCAACAATCACGAGATCGGCGGGTTCCGCTTCATCCGGAGCGGCAAAGCGGAATTGAGCATTGCTTCCGTTTATGACAATGCCGCCCGCTTTCGCATATCGGCTGGAACGCTCCCGGTCAGCAAGGGCATATACGTGATCCCCGTATACGCGGCTCAGTGCTTCAGCTGCAACTGCGCCGATTGCTCCAGCCCCGAGGACAGCAATAGCGGGTTGTTTCATGGTACCTCCTGAAGCGTTATCATCACCACAATGTGCTAAGCATGCAGCATCCCAGCAGGAACATACCGACACATCCCATACCTGTATGCCCCGTCTCACGGATAGTTTTTATATTTATAATAGACAATTAAATACATATGTAAAGTCAGAATAATGATGTCCGTAAACGGAAAGTCTGTCAAGGGGACCTGGCATAATACCTTAGCGCATGACCTGCCATTGCATCGAATATAAAGGCTTATCCCCCTCTTTCGTTTCTGCTATGATTATTGTGTACAAGGAGGATGCACATGCTGAAACGAGAAAATACTGCCTTGATCATCATCGATATCCAGGGAACTCTCTCAACAATCATGCATGAACGAGACCGACTGATTACGCAGGCATGCAAGCTTATCAGGGGAGTTCGGGCACTCGGCATCCCCGTCATCTGGAATGAGCAGTATCCTAAGGGACTCGGACCGACAGTTCCGGAAATTGCCGGGCTGCTGCAGAATATGCAGCCGCTGGAGAAACGTTCATTCAGCTGCTGCGGCAGCGAGCAGTTCAATAAAGCTCTTGAAGCACTCAACCGGAAGCATCTGATCGTTTCCGGCATTGAAACCCATATTTGCGTCTACCAGACGGTACGGGACCTGCTTTCCCGAGGATACACGGTTGAAGTTGCCGCAGATGCGGTATCATCACGGACTGCTCTCGATATGCACACAGGACTTGCGAAAATGGCAGGATTAGGTGCATCGGCCACCACGGTTGAAACTGCTTTATTTGAGCTGCTCGGCGACTCCCGGGATCCTGCATTCAAGGAAATCAGCAGCATCGTCAAGTAGCATTTAGTGCAGGCGCTTCAGAAATTCCAAAACAATATC
>SKXS01000050.1 GCA_007128345.1 Spirochaetia bacterium | reverse complement strand
CCCTCGTCAAAGCATCCTGTGAGCTTGCAGCTTCATGTGTCTACCGGTCCCTGCTTACGAGCATACTTGAACGGAGTTTCAGCAAAGCATATCACCATGGGGTTGACTACCTCAATACCCTAGATTCTCTGGCTTCAGGCATTACCGACTGGAAAGGAGTTGAGGACCATACAGCATATAAAGCCCGCTTGATAGAGAAGCATAAGAGAAAGTATTCATTCTGGCAGCAGTACCCTACGGAGCCTACAGCTTGAACCGCAGAACCACTTCTCCTGTTTCGCGGTCTATCTCCACTGCTTTGCTCGCTCCTGCATCAAAGAGAGCTTTCCCTGTAGCAGCCTGGGTGAGCGTATTGAGGAAGGCCATTCCCTGATTCAGAACAGCCTCTAGCTGAGCTGGATCCATCGAGCGCTCTTGGGGTTGCTTATCATCCGGGAGCATCTCCTGCACCATGCTGTCATCACCTTCCTCACGAGTCACATCAATTTCCTGTTCATCCTGCTGGAACACTTCGGGATTGAGGTAGTGCGGAGTCTGCTCATCAAGTTCTGGGCGTTCAACAGGAACGTACACATCATGCTTCGTTTCATCCAGGAGCTCCTCACCGAACATGCTCCTGATCTGATCCAGAAACCGGTTCTTGTTCTGTGTGCTGAAATCAACCGCATCCTTGCCGCCTATGAGCACTGCATCAAAGAGCTCCTGCTTAAGCCCGATGCCGGCATAGACTTTTTCCTCAATGGAGTTTCGCGTGATCAGGTTAATCACATTCACCTTGCTGCTCTTCTGCCCGATCCTATGCACTCTCCCAATACGCTGGTTCAACCGGGCTGGGTTCCATGGCATCTCAACATTGATGAGGCAGTCGCAGTGCTGCAGGTTAAGCCCCACACCCCCGGCATCTGTTGCCAGGAATGCCATGCACGAGGGGTTAGTCCTGAATTCTTCAATGAGCAGCTGCCGTTTATTAACCGGAATCTTCCCGGAAAACTCAACAAAATCAATGCCGAGTTCGGAGAGCACCTTCCCTATCAGGTAGGTCATGGTGGTCCATTCAGAGAATATAACAACCTTGCGATTGCCTTCTATGACAAGCTCCCTGAGAATGGAAACCAGCTCTACAAGCTTTGGGGAAATGTTGGTGTTCTTATCTATCAGGTAGGTGGAATTGCACACCATCCGCATGCACAGAAGGATCTTCTGCATTCTCCTGAGATCCATGGGAGTCAGTATCTTCTTCGTGATGATCTGCATCAGGCTGTGCAGGTAGCCCTGGTGAATTTCATTTTGCTCCTTGCTGAGGTCAAGGAAGTAGGTGTTCTGGGTGATTTCCGGAAGGCTGTCAAAAACTTCCCGCTTGGTCCGCCTGATGATCAGAGGCTTCACTTTCTCGCGCACCAGGTCAAGATTGTGATATCCGAGAATCCTGTGCTTGCCCTCCCTGCTCATGGCATAGTGATTAGCGGCAAAAGCCCATAGCGGAGTGAGCAGATTCGGATCTGAAAACTGCACGATGCTGTACAGATCATCCAGCTTATTCTCCAGCGGGGTGCCGGTAATGACTAGCGAATGGGCATGGGGAATGCTTTTAATTGCCTGGTGAGTCTTGGTCTCGAAGTTCTTAATCCTTTGAGCCTCATCAAGGATAATCAAATCAGGCTCCCACTGCATGAGTGTGGTGACATCCCGCAGGACCGCTTCGTAGTTGGTGATTTTCAGGTAGGTTTCGTCTTTCAGGTACATCCTTTGCCGTTCCTGCTTCGGCCCGGATATCACCAGGGCACGTTCATCGGTAAACTTCTCAATCTCCAGTTTCCATTGATTTTTCAATGAGGCTGGACAGACTATGAGCGCTTTTCTAAAACCAAAAAGCTCACGTTTCAAAAGTGAGACTGCTATAGCCTGCAGGGTTTTACCCAGACCCATCTCATCGGCAATGACGGATGACCTCCTGAAAAGGGCAAACTTCACTCCTTCCTCCTGGTAGGGGTAAAGCTTCGTATATAAAAACGACAAGTCAGGCTGATAATCCCGGGCAAGGGCTTCAGTCTCCTGGTCAAAGAAAATATCCTCAATACGCTTAATGAGCCATTCATCAAACTGAATGACACTGGTATTTTCTGCATACGCACTATACAGTTCAAACAGCGGCTGCAGATCCTCTTTCACATAGACACCCCCATCGGAAAAGAGCTCAGTTATGCTATTGCGCAAGTCCTGATCTTCAATCTGCTCGAAATAACACACAGGCTTCTGGAGACGCGAGCTCCAGGTGATATGAACAAAGGGGAACACCTCGTCTGAGGCCTGCTGTGCCAGCAGTTTATTCTTCTTCAATGAATTGTAAGTGAATATGAGATGCTTACAGGTTTCCAGGTGATTTACTGAAAAATCAGGGCACGTGCAGTGTCCCCTCTCTTCATGAGCTTGGTAGAGGGTGACTGTATAACCCTGTCCATTTTTTCCCCTCACTTCGTGCGGCCCCTTAAACATCTCAGACGGTTCGAGAGTGAGCTGCTCATACTTTGCCCGGTCCCGCCGTGACTCCAAGGCTATCTCCCTGATCTCTTCCGGGTTTAGATACTCTTCAGCTATTGCACCCCCGCTTACTGATTCTAACTGCTCCTTATGCTTGTGCCGTTTTGCCATATCAAGAAAGGCGGCCACCGTATGCTTGCACCCGGAATAAGGATAAGGACACGAACAGGAAGAGGCAAGGGATTGGTGATCATGCTCGTCCCGTGAAATAGCAACCTCGTACTCACCGTAGCTGCCGTCAAAGGAGTAACGGTATTCCCAGCTGCCCGGGTCCGAATCTATGAGTGCATAGGTTCCCAGGAGGAAGATGTGCTCACCCCGAGAAAAAATGACCGGGGTTTGCGCTAGGTGATTCTTAATATACCCAATAGTTAGTTGTTCCATAGGGATATGTAGCATAATCTCTCCTAAACATCACCTAGGCAGAGCTCACCAGTTCACCAGTTGACCAGGGAATTCATGCGAACTCAGCAAAAATTCCTTAACATATGAGAATAACAACCTATCGCAGGAGCAATGAACTGCCTTCCTGCGCATGCCGCTAGAACCGGTAACGAAAGCCTGCCTGGGTGATAAGCTTGATTGTCAGCTGGTCCTGGAGTGAAGCCCCTGACGGTCTCCAGGCTGCCGCGTAGCCGAATTCCAGGGGAACAGAGAAGTGATTAAAGAGAACCACCTCAATCCCGATGCCGAATCCGGTAGTAAACGACGGTATGTAGGGACCTGCCTCAGTTTCCAAATCACCGTTGGGGTCAGACGGTTTTCTTTCTATTACCCCCCGATGGTTCAACCCAGTAAAGAGATAGAGCTGGCCGGCAAGCCATTTTGCATACGAGTCACCGTATACTGTGTACTGCAGCTCAGCGCCGACTGAGTAATCCAGGATATCCATCCAGGAAATGTCTCCCGTAGGATCATAGAGCCCTCCCAATGCAATCTGGAAGCCAATATTGTCCGACCACCGGTAGTAGCTCAGTCCCGAACCGGATATCGCCCCGTACTGGATTCCCAGCGCCTGGGGATGCCGCTCGTATGCCGGCCCTTCATCTGCTGAAGCCGGCAGCATCACGACTGCCGACAGGAGCACCGCTATACAAATACTTGTTTTTATCGTCTTCATATCTGCAGTATACTTCCCCGCGGGGGATATAGGACAGCACAATTTTTTTTATTTTTTCAAACCTCCTCAGATCTGTACTGAACCTGCCCGCTTAACACACGCCTATCATCAGTGCTTCATGCATATACCTGAAATGCGCGCCTGCTCTTCGTGTCTTGTTACGCAGTTGAGCTTACCCTAACCCCCCATTGCCCAGGTATTTGCCTTGCTTGCAGAGAACACCATAATTCACTAGTATGTGGAAAATAAACTGTGCAGGCAGGCCATGTACGTTGAAAGCCTCACGTACCCTGAAAAAAAGCGGTACATGAAATTTGCCATTATCTCATCATGCTTCGGTGCGGTCATCCAGGTAGCCATGAGCGAAAGCAGCCTGTTTCTGCTCTACGCATCGAATATCGGCGCAGGCAAGTTCCTGTCGCTGGCCACCACCGCTATTATTCCGCTTATGAAGCTCTTTTTCCTCATTCCCTTTGCATATGTCATGGAGAAAACCGGCTTAAAAAACTTTCTTCTTCCTGCGTACACTATCGGCATGCTGGGAATGCTCACAGCTTCATCTGCAGGGTTCTTCCCTGATGCGGGATTGTACATCTTCTCCATAGGAGTGCTTGTCTTTGCCGTATCCATCAGCGGACACTCTGCCGGCTGGTTTCCCCTGCAGCGCTTTATTATCCCTGCTTCAGAGCGTGGCGCTCACTTCGGAAAGCTCCGCTACAGCTGGCAGATCGTAGTCTCCCTCTTTCTCCTCATGGCAGCCCTCGTCGTGGACGAGCAGGCTTCAGTGATCAAGATGCAGGGCATCATTGCCTTCGGTGCGCTTTTACTCATAGGCAGAATCTACTTTGTATCCCGCATCCCTGAACGTCCTCCGCGCACACACCTTCCTCCGTTTCGGGTCATGCTGTACGCTGCGCTTACCAACCGGAAGCTCCTGCAGTACAGCTTCTTCATGTTCCTGGTGAACCTGCTCATATCTTCAACTGTACCTCTGGGTTTTGCATATTTAATGTTTGACCTTTCCGTTTCTGACAACCTGATGGTGCTCTTTTCGGTATATTCGAATATTTTCACCATTGCCGGATTCATCATAGCAAGCAAGGTCATTGACCAGCGTTCCTTACAGCAGCTCTTCCGGATCATTCAGATTATCTTCGCCGGAGTCAACTGCGCGTTTCTCCTCTTCTACCTGATTCCCTCAGCGACTATACCTGCTTCGGTGATGCTTATCTGCCTGGCTTCCGCATCCTTTGCCTTCTGCAGCGTCATTGTGAGCGCAAAGATGATGGGACTGACAAAGGAGAACAACATCAACATTTCCATGGCTCTCTGCGTCGGTCTCTCCAGCGGGGGAATGGGACTCTCACGGCTGATCAGCAGCCTGGCGATCGAATACCTTCCCGATACGGTGCATCTTGCCGGTACGGGATTCCCGATATACGTCATTATCCTGTTTGCCTT
>SKXS01000053.1 GCA_007128345.1 Spirochaetia bacterium | reverse complement strand
GTGGTGCACATAGAAATTCCTCCTCTGCGTGAACGGAAGGAAGATATCCCCCTGCTGACAGCAAACATCATCAGCAGGCTTAACCGCTCCATGGGTACGAAGATAGAGGGAGTCTCCGAGCAGGGACTCCAGCGTCTGAAGATCTATGCCTTTCCCGGAAACGTGAGAGAACTGGAGAATGTCCTTGAACGGGCGGTTATATTCTCAGACCACCAGATACTCGAGCCTGAGGATTTTGAGCTGCGCGGAGTCACCTTCCGCAGTGATGACAGTCGCACAGCCAGGAAGCAGACACTAGGATCGCATGAACTGAACATCCTCACCCTGGATGAAGGGGGAGGATGGACCTTGAAGGATATCGAGAAAGAGGCGGTCCTCCGTGCGCTCCACCGATGGGAGGGGAACCGGACCAGAGCTGCCGAAGAGCTGGGAATTTCCCGCAGGACGCTTTTAAACAAGATAGCCGAATATGAGATTACCAGTTGAACCACACACGGGAGCATGAACGGGTGGGAAAAAGGATTGAGACGACTGTCCAGCGCATAATATCTGGCGGTATAGGACTGGCCAGGCTTGGGGGGAAGGTGCTGCTGGTAAAGGGAGCGCTTCCCGGTGAACGGGTGACTGCGGAGATTATCAGGGAAAAGCGTGACTACTGCGAGGCTTCAGTTCTGGAGGTGAAAGACCCGTCAAGCAGCAGGATTGTTCCCCCATGCCCATGGTACGGCACCTGCGGAGGCTGTGACTTCCAGTTTGCCTCTCCGGAATACCAGATAGAGTTAAAGCGGCAGATGCTCATAGACGCGCTGCGGCGGGGTACAGGAATCCAGCTTGACCCGGCTGACCTCCCCATGGCCTCAGGAACTCCCTGGGGTTACCGCAGGAGAGTGCGGCTTGCCAGGGACCCGGAAACCGGATGCCTGGGATTTAGGAAAAAGCAATCCCATAAAGTAGTTCCGGTAGATTCCTGCATGGTGCTCCATGAATCGCTCCAGGCATATGTAGGCTCTCAGGGGACGGAGGAGCAGGTGGCGCTCTTTGCCGGTGATGCCCATGTATCGGTAGGCAGCCGGGCTGCAGCGGTCACGCTTGAGAATTCCGCGGGCCAGCGGCATACCTTCGCCCTGGATGCACGGGTGTTCTTCCAGTCTAACCTCACGCTCATGCCGGCTGTCATTGACTTCGTACAGCAGCATCCCTGCGGCGGTCGGGCGATAGATCTCTACAGCGGCGTGGGAACCTTTGCGGCCTTCCTTGCGGACTGCTATGAAGAGGTTACTGCCGTCGAGCGTGATGACCGGTGTTTGGCATACGCTGCACAGAACCTTCCTGGGCACATACAATTTTTCACTGAATCTGTGGAGTCCTGGATGAAGCAGGGGCACGTAGGCCGAATTGGCCGGCTGGTAGCAGATCCGCCGCGCAGCGGGCTGCATGCTGATGCTGTCAGGCAGATCATGCGATGGAAACCCGAAACCATCGTCTATATTTCCTGCAGTCCCGTGACCTGCTTCCGGGACCTGAAGCGCTTCATCAGCGGCGGCTACCGCCTAGATCACCTGATGGGTGCGGATTTCTACCCCCAGACAGCTCATATAGAATGCGCGGCATTCCTGCGGCGTGCTACCCGATCCACGACCGTTTCACATTCCTGATGCTCAAAATAAAGAGTGCAGAGGCAAAGAGCACCAGCATACCCAGGCTTAGCTGCACAGGGAGCACCCCGTTACCGTTTACGGCCTCTTTCAGCATGTCTGCTCCATAAGTCAGGGGGATGACGTAGGAAAGGGGACGGAGGAACCAGGGCAGGTCGGCAATGGGGATAAAGAGTCCGCAGAGAAACAGCATGGGAAAACGGAAAAAGTTCGAGAAGGTCTGGGCTTCAAAAACCTCACTTACCGAAACCGCTATGAAGAGGCCCAGGAACGTGGAGGTCACAGCGATAAGCACAGCAGCTGGAATGAGGACTGTCCACTGGACTCCGGTGAGATCTGTCCATAGAAGCGACAGAATCAGGGGAACGCCGGCATTGAAGGTCCCGAAGATGACAGCACCTGATGTCTTTGCCGCCATGAGGAGGTTGATACTCACCGGAGCGAGGAGCAACCGTTCGAATGATCGTCCCCTCCGCTCAAATGTGATCGTGACCGCCAGCATGGATGTTGTGCCGAAGAGCACGGACATGGACATGATTCCTGGAAGAAGAGCTCGTATGTCCAGAGGTTCCCGGGATCGCAGGAAGAACATGAGCGTCCAGGCAACGGGGAATATGATGCCCCAGCTGATGTTCGGCGGCTTAAGATAGTAGTTGCGCATGTCTTTTTTGAGTATGTTCCAGAAAGCGATCCACTGGTTCATCGTTTCCTCCCTCCCTTCTCCCTGCTTTCAAGCTCGCCCGCATTAATGCCCGTTACTGCAATAAAGACATCCTCCAGGGTGGGCTCCACCCGCCTGGCTTCATACACCGGGAAACCGTGTCCTGAAAGAAATGCGGTGATCGGGTGCAGTTCAACAGGGGAGTCCGAAGAGATTTCCACCACATGGGTTCCTTTCTCTGTACACCTGAGACTAGGATGGTGCTGATGCAGCATCGCAGCAAGCTGATCTGCTTGTCCGCCTACAGTGAGATGCAGCAGGTGATCGCTTCGCAGGCCTCCGAGAAGCTCATCTACCGTACCGGTTTTCACAATGCGTCCCCGGGCAATGAACGCGATGCGGCCGCACAGCCGCTGGGCTTCCTCAAGATAGTGGGTGGTCAGCATGATGGTGGTTCCCTTGCGGTTAAGCGATTTGATGAGCAAGCGGATCTGCCTGGCGCTTTCCACATCAATACCAGTGGTCGGTTCATCCAGGAACAAAACAGGCGGCTGGTGCATGATCGCCGCGGCAATGGTGAGCTTGCGCTTCATTCCCTTGGAGTACGCCTTGAACGGTCTCTTCCCCGTATCTGAGAGCGAGAATGTTTCAAGCAGCTCCGTGGCGCGCTGCTCACGAACTGCCTTCCTCATCCCGTAGAGTGAAGCGCAGAATACCAGATTGTCAAAACCGCTCAGCTCGTCATAGAGGTTGCTCTCATCGGGAACCACACCGATATCACCTTGGATGCGCTTGACATGGGCAATGCAGTCGATGCCCTTGAGGGATATTGACCCGGAGGTGGGCTTGACCAGTCCGGTGATCATGTTGATGGTGGAGGTCTTACCTGCACCGTTCGGGCCGAGCAGCCCGAATATTTCCCCAAAATGGAGGGTGAGGTCCAAGCCCCTGACGGCCTCAATGTCTCCGTAGTCCTTGCGAAGGCCAGCTATTTCCAGGATCGGACCCTGCAGGTTACGCATCACGGCAGCAGCAGTCACGCTCTTCAGGAGGGAGAGACTCACAAGCGCACTCCTCCTGCTGCACATTGGAGAGTTCATCCAGGAAACGGGAGACTTCACGAAGTTTCTCTCGATCCACTGCATAGTGGGTATAGTATCCCCGTTTCTCCCCATGGACGAGGTCAGCCTTTCTGAGCACCTGCAGCTGCTGAGACACTGCCCCTTCGGTAATGCCCATCTGTCTGGCAAGTGAACCAACACAGAAGTCGTGCCGCAGCAGATGTGACAGTATGGTGAATCTGGTCTCGTCTGAGAGCGCCTTGAGTGCATTCATGCAAGTATCCATAGTTCCTCCAATATAATTAAGAAAAATTTGATATAATTTAGTAAATATGATTATAAAGCATTCATATCATTCGGTCAAGGGATTGTACCGCATACACACGATGGTGTACGCTGTCATTTCCAGCGCTGCTGGACGGAGGTGAGCAGATGAATCCATGGTATGAGGAGCTGTTTCACAACTATGGTGAAACATACGACAAGGAGCCCTTTACTGCAGGTACGCTGCAGGAATGTGAGTTTATTGACCGGGAACTCGGCAGGGATACAAGCAAGCGGATTTTAGATATCGGCTGCGGTACGGGACGTCATGCACTAGAGCTTGCAAAGCGCGGCTACCAGGTGACCGGAGCGGACCTGTCGACAGACCAGCTTAAACGTGCGCAGCAGAAGGCCGAGGAATCCGGCGTATCGGTGACCTTCATGCGTGCGGATGCCCGCAGCCTCCCGTATGAGGGGGAGTTCGATGCGGTACTAATCATATGCGAGGGAGCTTTTCCCCTTATGGAAACCGACCGGGAAAACTTCGCAATCCTGAAACAGGCACGCAAGGCGCTTGCGAAAGGAGGAAAGCTCATTCTCACGACCCTCAACGGTCTGTATCCTATACACCAGTGGGCATCACATATGAACCCGGATGCAGGCATCCTGGTTATTGGTGAAGACCATCGGTTCGATCTCATGAGTTTTCGTGAATACTCAAGGATGGAAATTTCCGATGATGACGGTCGGATACGGACGCTCGACTGCAGTGAACGCTACTACCTGCCTGCGGAAATGACCTGGATGCTCAGTTCCTTGGGATTCTCCTCCATAGAGATCATGGGATGCGACATAGGCGCCTGGGAACGGGGTGTTCCCCTCACTCCCCGGCATTTTGAGATGCTTGTTGTCGCTCAGCTTGCACCGGACAGCAGTTCCTCCATGAACGCGTAGGGATCCTCCCTGGAGCCATCAAGGGGACGGAGGAGGTCGATGAAGGCCGTCAAGTCCCCTCCGGCATGCGCATACAGGCGTTCATATATGTCCCGGATTGAGAAGTAGGTGCTGCTGATGCTGATGTAGGCATTGTTCACAGGAATCTGCGCAAACCCCAGATACCGGTCTGTTCTGAACCGCTCATGATAGGTCTGCGCATACTGCTCCTGAAACCGGTTGATGGTGAGCTCCTTGCGCAGACGTTTCTCGTCATCAGAGAGGGGGCTGCGGTACAGTGCATCCAGCTGTCCGCGCAGTTCAGCCACTGACAGGGAAAACTGCTCACGGTCATGCCTGAGATCGAATATGTCACGATACTCCTGAGAGTCTTCTCCGTAACGGTCTTTGATGTATAATTCAGCGCCACGGTTGCCAACGAAGACAGCAAGCTCTTCATTGAATCCGACCTGTCCCCTGACCCAGATGGTCTCATGGGTCTGCTCGTGAATGATGAGGTCAGCAAGGCGGGAGGGCGAATAGTCCTCCATGAACGAGTAGAGGGGAGTCCTGAAGTACCCAAGACTGCTGAAGGCGGTAACTTTGCTTATCCATGTG
>SKXS01000216.1 GCA_007128345.1 Spirochaetia bacterium | reverse complement strand
GACCTGATGATCTGTGAATCTTCGCCAGCTGCTGTCCGAGCACCTGTTCGCCCCGTCGGTCAAAGATAAACCCTGAAAGGATCATGAAGCCGAAGAACCCCATGAGCAGTGCCTTCAAGATAAGGTCATACTCGTCCGACAGGATTGAAACAGGGGTGATGGTGAATTCAAAGCTCCTTAATATCGCGGTGATGAATGAACCGATGATTCCTCCGGTGAATCCTATGTTGTATATATTGTAGCCGTCATGAAACCGCAGCATGTGGGAAGCGAGGGGAGGCAGGACAAATCCGGCGGCCAGGCCGAAGAAGATCCCAGCGGTCAGGCCCTGCCATGCATTGAGGAACGTTCCGAAGGCCAGCGCGCTGCCCAGAGGAGCCAGGGTGGTGCCGAAGAGTGCCACCAGCAGATAGTTGCGGAAGGGAACACCCTGTGCCTGGGAAAAGAGCCATACACCTGCAAATATCGGCCAGATATTTGCCACATTCTTGCCGAAAAAGGCAAATCCAATAACAGTGTACACTGCAGCAATAAAGGGTCCGTTGATGTCTATCTTCAGCAGAATCACCAGCAGACAGCTGATCAGTCCGCACAGCCCCGCGTTCACCAGGGTGGCTCCCAAGCCTCCAAGAGCAAGATAGTCATGGAGCAGGATGCTGGGCGAAGTGATGATCCTTCCCAGCCCTCCCATGATGCCCGCCGGTGAATCCGATAGAAGCCCTGCAGCCAGCAGGATCACAGGGAAGATTAACAGTGCCCATACGAGTGTTCGTCTTTCCATACTGGATCTATACTACATATTTTTATGCTTATGCAAGGAACTACGGAATATCTCTTTAAAAAAAGGCAGATCTGATGATACAATCATCGGATACCAAGGAGCGTTCCGCCATGAAACGACTGAAGTCCTGCCTGCCGGCACTGGTGCTTATCTGCATCTGTGCAAATGCTTTTACTGATGAGCTGCGGTTTACCATCATCCATACCAACGATGAGCACGCATCCATCATACCCTCACTTTATAGTGATTACCATAGTGAGTATGAGAACCCGTCAGCTGGAGGATATGCGCGGCTGGCCGCCTTGGTCCGACATACCCGGGAGGTGAAAGCCGCCTCAGGGGAACCGGTGCTTGTGCTCTCCGCTGGTGACTTCCTGGGAGGCACCCCGTTTTCGTGGCTGACCTTGGAGGGGGAGGTGCCTGAGATTGAGCTCATGCACCGCATCGGGTATGATGCTGCGGTGATCGGCAACCATGAGTTTGATTACGGTCCTGATATCCTCGCTTCGTACTTCAGACAGGCTGGCTACCCTGATGCACATGCCAGGACCGCGCTGCTTCTTTCCAATTCCGTGATACCGGAAGGTCATCCCCTCAATGATATCAAGCTGCAGGACATATATGTCAAGGAACTGGAAAACGGCCTCACCGTGGGCATCTTCGGGCTCATCGGCAAGGATGCCGTGCAGGTAGCTCCATACGCTGAACCTGTTGCTTTCCGCAGCCAGGAAGAGACCGCCCGGGAGATGGTCAGCCTCCTGGAAAATGCCGGTGCTGATGTGATCATCCTGCTGTCGCATTCCGGGGTTGATGAGGACCGGGAGCTTGCCAGGCTTGTCCCGGGAATTGACGTGATTATCGGGGGGCATTGCCATACCCTGCTTGAAACACCCGTGCGCGAAGGAAAAACCATCATCGTCCAGGCAGGATCATACCTGAGCCATGCCGGATACCTTGAACTGGCCTATCATCCCACTGCGGGGGAACTGAGGATAGCTAATGATGAAGTATCCCGCCCGTTCGTAATCCCTCTGGGCAGCTCTCTTGCAGAAGACCCAGAGATCCTGTTTGCCGTAGGAGAGATCATAGAAAAGCTGAACATTCTTGCAGCCGATATGACCCGGCAGCAGTTTACCGACATCAGCGCTGTTGTGGCACACTCCGATTTTACCGTCACCAACAGGCCGATCCTCCAGGAGTCGCCCTTCGGCAACTTTGTCACCGATGCCATGCGCTTCATTGGTGAGGAGGTTACGGGGGAGCCTGTGCACCTTGCCGTTCAGGCCAACGGAATGCTCAGGGGGAGCATTGTACCCGGCTCCATGCCGTGGTCTCAGGGTGAGGTCTCCTTCTATGACCTCGCGAGCCTGGTGGGTCTCGGTTCAGGGCCGGACGGGAAGGCAGGCTACCCGCTGGTATCCATCTACCTCACAGGCACGGAAATCCGCAGAGTGCTGGAGGTGTCCTTGCTGCTGTCTGAACTTATGGGAGACACCTATTTCCTGCAGGTTTCAGGAATCCGGACCGTCTATGACCCCGGCAGGGCGGTGCTGCTTACCGTTCCCTTCGCCGGCATCCCGGTTCCCACCACCAGGGCGGTCCTGAACGCTTCGTTCTATACTGGGAGCGGCATTCAGCCTGCCGGAGAAGGCAGCTACCGCTCACTCCCGAGAAAGGATGATACGCTCTACCATGTGATTTCAGATTACTACCTTATCGCCTTCCTGCCCATGGTAGGAGAACTGCTGCCGAGCCTGACCATCGAACTGAAGGATCGCTACGGGAACCCGGTCACCTCCAGAGAAGCTCCCATCATCTACCAAGACGGTCAGGAACTGAAGCTGTGGGAAGCAGTAGTGGAGTATGCGGCATCACTGCCCAGGGACTCATCAGGCATGCCGCGCATACCCCCCTACTATCGGGAAACTGCTGGAAGGCTCGTGGAGAAGCAGACCATTCCGCTTATCATCTGGCCAATACTGGCATTGGCATTGCTCATTACCGGTACGGTGCTCCTGGTGCGAGTGGTTCGCAGAAAACGAAAGAGGATTCAGGGAACTCAGCAGGCGGCTTCCATCAGAAGGTGATGATTTCGTATCCCTCTTCGATATATGATCCCATTGAAGGATGTCCCGACATGTCGTGGCACAGCTTGAGACGCTGTACTTGTGCCTCCTCAAGGCTGCCCATCTTATTGGCACATGCCCGGCAGACGCAGGCTATCAGGCCCTTGTCAATGCAGGATGCGTAAAGCTCATGTAAGGGATGATCCGCTTTGGCCAGGGGAATAATCAGCTTAGCGGCGCTTCCCTCAATGACCACCTTGACCAGGCATCCTCTGCTGTCAAGATCCAGTGCATTAAGCAGCACATGAATAAAACACATCTCCTCTCCGTTAAAGGCAAACAGTGCATAGCGCTTCATAGCATTCCTCCTGTCAAGTTATCGTTACCGATTCAGTATGCATGCCGGGTATCCACTTCGTAGAGAAAGCTCCCCTCCGCAAGGAACATCCTAAGATTGATGAACGCCTGCCGTATATTCAGCTCAGCAGCTTCCCGGGTATATCCCGCTACATGCGGCGAAAGTATCACATTGGGCAGTTCATGGAAAGGAAACCGGGAAGGAGGTCCGATCACCCCATCCTTGGGGTAGGAATACCAGCAGTCTATGGCAGCTCCCTTGAGCGTCCCGTCAGCAAGCGCACGGTAACAAGCTTCCTCCTCAAGGAGCTCCCCCCGGCCGATATTAACCAGGAACTTTCCCTGCATCCGTGCAAGCCGTTTCCCGTTAATAATCCCCCGAGTCTCCTCTGTAGCCGGAAGTGCTACGATGATCACCTCACCCCGGTCTATGGCTTCATCAATATCGTAGACCACCAAGTCGTAGCAGGAGAATATTTCTGCCTCCCGCTTTTTCTTCAATGCGATCACCTCGCAGTCAAACGCTTTCAGATATCTGGCGAGGTATCTGCCGATCTCCCCTGCGCCCAGAATGCTGCAGCTCTTTCCCTGGATGGTCTCCCAGGTATCGTCAAGGCCCTTGCCGACCCAGAACCCGTGCCACCGATTCTCACTGAGGTCCTGGTGATACTTCATAACCTTACCGTACCAGGCCAGCAGAAGAGCCATTGCCCGTTCAGCTACAAACCGTGCGTTCCCATGGGAATTGGCGACCCGTACGTTTCTGGGGGTCAGCAGATGGTACGGCAGATGGTCGACGCCCGCAAAGGGCACAATCACCGCCTTAAGATTCTCGGCACGCGCAAACAGTGAATCATCTACAGCACCACATATCAGGACATCAGCCTGGGGAATCATCCGCTCAGCTTGATCCCGTTCATGTACAAAGGTTATGTGGGGAAAATCTCCCTTAACCGCTTCCAGCTGCTCCATCCAGAAGCTGTTGAGCTTCTGGTAAAAGACTACCGTCATGGACCCTCCTCATTGCTCCTGTGTTTCCAGTATAGACACTGGAATACAAACATGCAACGTTCGCATCCTATTTTTCACGGCATAGGCGAGAATCAGCGTCTGAGCAGGCGCTGCAGGGCGGAATAGACTGCGCATCCTGCACAGAAGCGGAATGCAGCTTCAAGAAATGAAAATAGTATAAGAATTCCCGTCAGCACGTACATAGCCTGGACAACGCCAAGAGAAGCGGACACCGCCGCTGCGGCACTCATGCCTGCGCCGATACCAGCTGCAAACCGCTTAGGCGGCGCATAGATCATCCGTTTAGTGAAGGGAAGCACCCTGGCCAGTACATGCCTGGAGAATCCTGTTAAGGGACTCCAGGCGGTTTTCCCTGCAGCCCGCAGCAGGAAATCCGCAGCCAGGAGGTACATGAGCACCGGCAGCTGCATCACTAAGGATGCTGCCGCTATAATCATGACCAAAAGAGCTATGCCCCTCACAACTGATTCCTGCACCATGTTCCCAGTATCTGTATTCATGGGAAAAGCATTACAGGTAACGCGATAATAGTCAAGTATTTTTATCAGGTATTAGCATAGATTGTTCTCCCAAATGGGAAGATGCAGGGACCAGCGTGAAAAGAGGGATGAAACATACACCGTATCACTTGATTGCAGGTTCCCTTTAACCCTGTTTGCATCTACTATGGGTGCATGACAGAATCAATCCTGCAGATTTTTTTTCAGATTTCTCAGATACCCAGGCCGTCACGGCACGAATCAGGGATACGTGACTGGCTGATGGAGCGCTCACGATCAAACCGCTGGGAATGTCGTACCGATCACGCACTGAATGTGCTCATGGAAATCCCTCCCACGAACGATATGCGTCACGCGCCTCCCGTGATGCTCCAGTCGCACTCTGACATGGTGGCGGAGCGTGATCCGCTTTCCTCCCATAACTTCCTTACTGACCCCATACCCTGTTACCGGGACGGGGACTGGGTCCG
>SKXS01000057.1 GCA_007128345.1 Spirochaetia bacterium | reverse complement strand
AGATTTACACTGTTCAAATATTTGATGATCATTAATGGAGGTATGATATGAAACGAGCTGTTGCCGCAACCATTTCGGTATGCGTGCTTCTCTTCTTCCTAGTAGGGTGCGACCAGATTCCTGGCGCTCCCCCAGATGATGAAATAATAGCAGCCTTTCATGCAATTATGGAGGGTATTGAAGATGCGATTAAATCAGAGCTAGAACCTGTAGCTACTATCTCCCACGAAACTGACATTGATCGAACCCAACACACGTATACCTTTGATGATCATGAAGTCGAAGTATCATTTGGCGATGGCGTAACAACAGTTACACTCAATGGGACTGTAACACGTTCAGTAGATGGTACTATTGAGTTTTCTGTGGACTTAGATTGTGAATCCGATGACTTTTCAAGAAAACTCTCAGTTGAATTAGAAATGGAGCAAGAACCTGGAGAAGATGTAGAAATAAAACTATTCAAGGTAAACGGAGTAACTATTAACTTTGATGCGCTTGACGATTAGCTGACTGTATAGCAAACCTAAAGAGGAATGCGGAAGCCTGAACGAAAAGGATTCCGCATTTCTTTCTCATTTGCCCATAGCATTAAGGTATTTCAGTTCTATCAGCAGTTTCAACCATGATTGCACTAAATATGCGACGCGATGATCACAGCAGTTTCTCACCAGGCATTACTGGATAAGCTGATCTGCGGATCGTCTTAGGTAAACCCAGATTAGTCTTTAGTTCATGAAGTATTGATTCTTATGTGTTCATTTAGTACCCATATACGTAAGTTTATCAATTATCGGATTATTATGGGATGTTATGTCACTCCTAGGATTTATCGTAACACCGAGCCAAGTCAAGCACCATGAGAAAAGCTCATCTCTCCATGAACTGACTTCCTGATTATCTTCAAGTATGATGCAGTGAGTCATGAAGAGATGTTCTACTCTGCTCTATCCTAGAAACTTTCCCGCAGCTGCTGCCGCTTGTCAGGCATCTGCTATTTCACTACCGAACAGTGACTCCAGCAGTTCCAGTTCCTGATGTTTTTCAAGGTATTCAATGAACTCCTGTTTGCTGTACGGCTTAATACGTTCAGAACGTTTACTCCCTTCCTCATCATCCTGATAGCTGTAGCTGAAGTAGTTCCCCTTGTCAGTTACATAGAACTCCTTGACCACATTGAAATCCATTGTAGATCCATTGTGGTTAAACCGCTTGATCATCTTCGCCTTTTCCGTGTCATACCGCTTGCAGTCAATAATTGATACCATACATTATACTCCTGATCAGGGACCCATAGCGTCACCATATACGATTTACTGCATAGGTGTATGCATAGGTTCAATAATACCCAACAGTCACGTGATGATTTTCTGTCCATCCATTAAGTGAAATAATTTATCTGATGCATATGTTCACTGATATGTGTTAGGATATGATTAAGAGATCGTTACGAAATTGTTAAAAATACATGCGTAGTCTAAGCGTTCACTTAGGATGTATACATTCTGATCAGTTACAATACTATATTTATAGATTTTAACACTTGCACTATCTGAATGTGAATAATAAACACCCCTATGTCTTGATTTCAGCATGAGTGATGGTATCATGGAAAGTGAGAGAGGAGGTGCATTATGGCTCAACGTATCCTAGTTCCGTTGGACGGGTCCAGTTACAGTGAAACCGCTCTAGAGTACCTGAAGAAAACTTTGATAAATCTGTGTCCTGAGGAAAAAGTAACGATAATCCTGCTCCATGTAGTCAGTGTGAGTACTCCCAGTTTTAGAATGAGCGAAGTCACCGACGCTTTCGGTGCTCCTGAAGCTCTTGCTGAACCTCACAGGCTTGAGACCCTCAGGGAGGAATCGACAAAGTACCTCAATGATGTAGCCAAATCCCTCAAGGAAACCAATGTAGAAGTGAAAAAACTGATAATTGACGGTATAAATCCAGCTGAAGAGATTATTAAGGCTGAAGAAGAAACCAAATGCGACCTGGTGGTCATGGCGACCCACGGGCGCTCAGGACTGAGCCGCTGGGCATTCGGCAGCGTCACTGATAAAGTACTGCGTGCAGGAACTGTTCCTGTCATGCTGGTACGGACTAAAGGCTAGACTGGTCAATCTGCCTAGCTTCTCCCTTACTCGTTTGAACTTACACAGTTCCCATATTCCTTGCTGCAGTACTGTGCAGCATAACCAAAAATTGACGCAGCAGCATGATATTTCTGAGGTGCAGATAATCTGCACCTCATACTCAGAATGCTCTGATAGGGCGTACACGGCGAGTGCCTGTTTTACTAGCATTACCTTCTTGACCAGACCCCTCAATATCAAAATTTCGAGCATATGCATTATTTTCGCTAGATTCTGATGAGCTCCAATAGAAAACTTTATCACTAAAATCTCCGAGTCCTTCTCGCTGTAATGCAACAAAAATCTCATAGAGCTCGGACGAAGACGGCAGGAACCAATCAGCATACCCGTTAATTTCGGCTTCATAAGCCATATTTGCAGCGCTTTCACTATACTCCTTACTGATGATTTTCTCAGTGTTGCTTGCTCCCGATCCAATGTTTCTTGATGTTCCACCAATATTTTCTTGCAAATTACTCCATTTCGATATAGGATCGGTTTCCCCTCCATGCCATCCTGCAGGTGCAGCCTCAAGGTAGGTCCATTCAAAGGTATCATCTTCATCTATATAGAAGACCAGGCCGCCGGCTAAGCCATTGTCACCAATTTCATAGGGGTAGTTATGCTCATATCCCTGCCATAAGAGAAAAGGATATCCATCATTGTGATCATCTGGATCTACGTTGTTAATACCCCATACAACCTCATCCCCGTATGGCCACCAACCTACATAAGCCGCCTGGGTCTTCATTTCTGCTTCGCTCTTTGCTTCCGCTTGACCAACGGGGCTCCAACTGATTTCACTCACATCATCTCCATCATCGAATATTCCGTGCCCTGCTGATCCTTCCAGGAAGTAGTTGTATCCTAAGGTGGTTTTTTCTTTCACAAAGACTATGCCCGCTTTATTACTTGATACAAGCTCCCCAATGCTATAGCAAAACTCAATTACAGCTGCATCTCCATTTCCTATGCTCGTGTCAACAATCCCCGCAATAATATTTCCAGTTATTGTGCCAGTATTATATGAGTGGGAAATGACTCCTGAATTAAACTGGGCGATACCCCCTGCGTATCCGCTTAAAACACCTGCCGCAGTTACTGCTCCGGAGTTGTAGCATTCATTAATGATACCATCGTTGTTTCGCGCAGTGATTCCCCCGGCAATTTCATAGTCGCCTACAGCATCTACAGTGCCTGTATTGAAGCACGCTTGTATTGAACCTTGATTGTTTACTCCTGCAATACCTCCAACTCGAGAAGTTCCCGTTACCGATCCACCCTCGTTGCCGCAAATCTCTATGGTCCCTTCGTTCTTTCCGACGATGCTCCCTACCTTATCACCTCCTATGATATCAGTTGATACCAAGGTAAGGTGTGACACACTCCCCGTCTCCCCTATATATGCAAATAGACCAATGTAATCCTCATCTGTACGGTTAATAAAAAGATCGGCAATCGTTCGTCCATTCCCCTCAAACACGCCGGTAAACGGATTTTCCTTGTCTCCTATGGGATCCCAACCGCTTCCTTCTCTGGTAAACCCAGATGTATGATCATCCAAGTCATTCACCAGAATATAGTATGCATCCAGCGATGAACGGACATTGTTAAGGTGGTACCAGTCAGCTACCTGATAGGGATAATCTGAAGTTCCTGTTCCTCCGGCAAATTGGCTTTCTTGAGCTGAAAAAGTCCTTACTGGGCGCACATGATGTTTTAAACTCTTTTGTACAATACTTCCGCTTGCTGCAGAGAAATTGTAATTATGTGCTATCCTGTAGGGGCTGCTATTACTTTGATTAGAGCTCCAATATGTAGCATTCTCAAAGCCGCCATCGATCAGTCTATCTGGTCCATGTAAATTATCATATATTCTTACCAGTTTGCTAGATGAGGGTAAAAACCAATCCATATATCCATTTACTTCATAGATATCACACATGCGTGCAGCATAGAGATCTGTAAAATCCCATTTATTTGGATCTGCTTCATTATATGTTTGAATCGGCACATGATTCCCTAGAGGATAATCAGTATCATAATTAAAAGAATGATTATTTGACCAAGCAGTTTTATTCTCATTAATAAATGAGGTAAAAGAATTTATGATGGCAGCAGTATTGGTCTCCCCTTTACCAATAGCAGATTCAGTGCTTCCTGCATCTTCTCCTTCCATACCCCAGACAAATGTATCACTGACTTCACCATCTATTAAGACAGATACATCAGTTGGTGCAGCTTCATAGTAGGTTGATCCGTCTTTGTAGAATACCCATCCACCTGCAGGACCGATCTGTCCTATCTGGTATCCTGTACCCAATGCTATGGTTACGGAATTTCCCCCCTTCAGCAGTGCTGCCGGGTTAACCCCTGAGTAGGTATGGATATTTCCATTTTCAGTATCAACTACCATCATGAGAAAGAGCAGCCCCCCTTCATAGTTCTCGTCGTTCAGCTGGGCTCCGTTGATATTAACCACGTTTGTTATAAATGCACCATTCTCCACTAATCTCGTTACTGATCCCTCATCTCCGAGGATATCATAAAAGGTTCCTGCATTCCCTCCGGTGCTTGGAACATGGGAGCGGTCTTCATCTTTGAATACCTTTATATAGACATCAATACTATTCCCAGGCTCCAAACCTAAGGCTGTAAACCACGCAGGGTGGCCGCTGCGCGCACCTGATTCTCCTAAAGTATAGGTGCTGCTCCAGCTTCCGGAACCCGCCCTTATATTCCTTCCAAATAACAGGTCACACCCAGTCATCATTCCTGAAATAATCAGCAGGAATGCGAGAATGACTGCTAGTTTGCAACCATGCTTTTTTCCGATTTCAATCCAATTCTTGCTTTTTTGCATTTTACGTCCTCCTGTGATTCATCATCCAACGGTGACTGAATTTGTCCACGAATCCGAGGTGAGATCAGCTATCTCTCCTAAGCGTTCAGCCTTCGGAGTTTCATAGGGCTGTGTATCCTGCGAATGATCTTCAGATTCAACGCACGTATACTTCTGGTAAAACATGTCCATGAGATTCCTCCTCATCTGTAGAGTTATGTTGCTGTTCTTTTTTTAATT
>SKXS01000002.1 GCA_007128345.1 Spirochaetia bacterium | reverse complement strand
CTCTCTTTGCGGGAAACTTTGTGGACCTTGATCGGCGCGAGCGTAATATTATGCAGTACATTTATGTGAGGAAAGAGGTTATATGCCTGGAAGACAATACCAATGCGTTTGTGCAGTTCATTTTTACCAAACTTCGAATCTTCGATGGAGATTCCGTCAAGACTGATGGTGCCGTGGTCAAATTCAACAAGCCTGTTGATGCACCGCAGGAGCGTGGATTTCCCGGATCCGGAAGCGCCGATGAGGCAGATCACCTCATGTTCCTGCACCGAAAGGTCCACCCCGTCGAGCACCAGGTTTTTTCCATAGTACTTGGTCAGGTTGTCAATAGAGATCCGCTGCACCCTTATACCGTCCTTTGGAGCCGCCGTTCACGGTCCTTCTTTGCCACATAGTCAGTCAGTCGTGCCATCGGTATGGTTGCTGCAAGGAAGAGCATCGCTGCCGCTATGAGAGAGGAGTAGTTGAAGGTCCTGGCTGTGTAGATTTGCGCTTCCCTGACAGCGTCACGAACTCCGATGACACTTAACAATGCTACGTCCTTCTGCAGGGCTACGGCGAGGTTCAGAAGTGCCGGTAGTACGTTCCTCACCGCCTGCGGTACAATGGCATGTCTCAAAGTCTGCCATTGGGAGAGTCCAAGCGCCTTTGCCGCTGCACGCTGGCCGTCATGGACAGCCTCCATGCCGGAACGGTACACCTCAGATGCATACGCAGAGTAGCTCAGCACCATAGCTGTACCCCCCCAGAACAAATTGGTCCTGGGAAGACCGGGAATATTCAGGGCAGGGACTCCAAACCCGAAGACCAGCACGAGCAGCAGAGACGGAAGCCCTCTGAATAGGTCAATATAGAGGATGGCAAACACCCGCAGAGGGGCAAACCATGGTCCATGGAGTGAACGGAAGACAGCAAGGACTAATGCCCACAGGGCAATGGCGACCAGAGCTATCACCCAGACCTGCATGTTGACCAGAAACCCTCTCAGCACATTGGGAAACGCCTCCGTGATGGCATTCCAATTGAAGAACTGGAACTTGATTCTCGGCCACTGTTCAGCGCTGGTGATGATGTAGCCTATTCCGCTGAACACCACCACCACGCTGGTTATACTTATGAGATACGGAACTACCCGTTCACGCAGTGAGAGGGTCTTGCGCGCCGGAGGAGCCGGAGTACGGCCAGTTTCCGGCGCAGAACCCTCCTGACTCATTGATTGATCTCCACGATATTTACGTCAGCTACCAGATATGTGCCGATCAGATCTTCGATGACCCCGCGTTCTATGATCGCGGTAAGCGCTTCATCAATCCATTCCACCAGGGGATTATCCTTCTGGAAGAGAAGCCCATGACCCCGGTCGTTCATGTCCGGGGGAAGCAGTGCGGTGATCTTCGCCTGCGGTACCTGGACAGCAGTCACGTACAGAGCTACTGGGAGCGATACAACCGTGGCATCGATGAATCCGCCCTGCAGTGCCTGAAAGGTGCCGATCTGGTCGTCAAAAACTGCTGCATTACGAATCTCCAGGATGTTTTCCAGGTAGTCAAGATCGGTAGTACCTATGGTGACCCCCCAGTTTGCTTTACGCAAATCTGCAAAGCTGGCTGCCCCTTCAACTGCGCTTCCAGGAAGCGCCACAACGGCCTTGTCAGGCTGGAAGTAGACCTGTGAAAAGGTTACGATTTGGGATCTGGCTTCAGTTACCGATATCTGCTGGATGGCAAAATCGTAGGGCTTGGCACCGGGGGCAATTGCCTGATCGAAGGTCTGGCCCACCCAGACTACATCTTCGTGGGCAAATCCCATCTCTGCTGCCAGGGCATACACGATTCCGTTCTCAAATCCCTCGCCTCCAGCAGGATCATTGTTAAGCATCCATGGCGGATATACCGGATCTCCAGTACCAACAGTGAGCTTTCCGGGAGTAAACAGCCTGGGATCCATAGTTGTGCCGTACAGACCCTCATCTGTCACAACAGGAGCAGCTTCCCTTGCACCTGCAGCAAAAGCAAGTGAACCTAACATAAGCAGAACAGCTGCCAGCATGATAAATTTTCGCACCATAATACCTCCTTATCGACCGTAGACTCTCTTTGTCTTTATAAAGAATCTATCTTGATGGTCGTATACACTATCTGGTATAGTATTTTTCCTAATATGTCTTGTCAAGTTAAATATGGCTGTTTTCTCAGGAAGGGTGAGAAGCTATGAAAAAATTTCTTGTGTTTCAATCAGATTTTGGTTTGGTTGACGGCGCGGTCAGCGCCATGTACGGCGTAGCATTGGGTGTCGATGCGAACCTCAAGACTTTCGATCTTACCCATAACATCCCTCCCTACAACATCTTTGAAGCCTCCTACCGCCTGGTGCAGACAGTTGAGTACTGGCCGGAGGGGACTGTCTTTGTATCGGTTGTGGATCCCGGCGTGGGAACTAACCGTAAGAGTGTGGTCGCCCTGACAAAAACCGGGCAGTATATTGTAACTCCAGATAACGGAACACTCACCCACATATGCAAACATGTCGGACTGGAAGCCGTCAGGGAAATCGAGGAGAGAAAGCATAGAAGAGAGAACACTGAAGCCTCCTACACTTTCCATGGACGTGATGTCTATGCCTACACAGGTGCAAAGCTGGCTTCAGGTCTGATCTCTTATGAAGAGGTCGGCCCCCAGCTTGATATGCATGATACAGTCATCCTTCCAACAACCGAATCAGAGCTAGAAGGCGACCATGTCATTGGGACAATCGATGTACTTGATGTAAGGTTTGGAAGCCTGTGGACCAGTATTGACCACAAGATGTTTTCCACCCTCGGCATATCCTTCGGCGAGAAACTGGAAGTGAGCATCTTCAACAACGCGATGCTGGTATACCAGAACACCATCACCTACGGAAGGAGCTTCGCCGATGTGATGGTGGGCGGAGCTATTGTATACACGAACTCCCTCTTCCGTATGGGTATCGCCATAAACCAGGGCAGTTTTGCCAAGGCGTACAACATTGGAACAGGTCAGCAGTGGAAAGTGGCGATGCGTAAGGTAACCTAACGGCACAACTCCATGTTTTGTTGTCTTACAGAAAGCTGATTGCCTGCATGAAATTCACCTTTGGGTCTGCTTTCCTGATACATGCAGAAGGTTTATGCATGGCCCGCTGTCCAGGAAGGATCAGCCCTGCCTGGCACCATCAGTCAGTAATTATTCCATACAAGTGTCTTCCTCCGTACGACAGATTCGGTAAGAGCAAAAATCATACCTGCAAGAATACAATTGACAATTATTTAGTAAAATCAGCCCTGAAGTGTAGGGAGTATTCGCTCACATGCATACCTACAGCACCAGCAGGGTCTATCATGCTTATCATGATTATCATAAACCGCAGCAATCTGCCGACATTGTATGACAGCTGGAAGAAAATACCATCTCTATATGCATCTATGGATCTCGTGCAATGAAGCACTTTGATTGCAACACCCGGTATTGCTTAAAAGTCAGGAATCTTCTTGCCATCTACTTGACGATACATAGTTCACTCGTGAATGATTTTTCCATACGACATATGAAACTGCTGAAAAAATATTCAGGAAAACAGCAGGTTCATCTCCTGTGCATAGACATGATTCATCAGGCACAGTAGTTCTGGCAGATTTACATACGTTTCATTCAGCTATCTGATTACGCTGACTCCAGACATTCCAGTTCGAGTGTGTCCAGCCCTTCATAATTTCCAGAATCGCTCTGTCCCCGGAGACAACTTCATAGGAAAGTGAATCAGGCACTACCCGGTAGCGGTCTTCTTCCCTGCTCCACAATCCGCCGACCAACTCATATGCGGCAAAGAATCTTCCGAGCGACAGTACCGATGACGAACTGAGTGAGTATGTGATTGGTGAATCAAATGGCAATTCCTGTCTGACATGGTAGGGATAACCTTCATAGGGGCCGTACCGGGCTATCTCCCCATCATCAATCAGGCTGTAGTCTATGTACACATGATAAAACCCGTGGAGCAGGTATGTGCCTGAGTTCAGGTTCTCGCTGTAGAAGAACGTATCAAGGTCGGAAACATTCACAGAAGCTTTGAATCTGACCAGCTCACCTTCCTGGTTAACAACCCATGGAATCCATGCAGAATGGTTTGCAGAAGGGACTGGTTTAGTTTTCCCGTCACGCTCCCTCGTACCCAACTGAAGCACAATCATTGACGACTCTTCGTGCTCAGGGCGATCAACTTCAGGCAGAGGCATCAGCATATCCATGCATCCGGTTATAAGCAGCAATACAGCCGCACAGACAGCGGCTAGACCAGTGTGTGTATTCATTCATGCATCCTGCTGGAACTTTTTTTAGCGCTTCACTGCAAGAAATGCAGGAGGCCTTCATACGATCATCTTACGTCATGCAGAGGAAAAAGTACAGCTGATCAATAGATTCTCACCGGTAATGTAAGCTAGAATTCCTCGACAACCCCCAGATCATCCCGAGGTTCGGCATCTTTATGTACTTTCAGATATGGATACCCGTAAATAGTGATTGAAAGAACCCGTTCATGGGGTACGTAGATTCCGTTCTGCTCAATGCCTGTCATACATATGGCTCCTGATTCCATGAGTTCGAGTATTTGATTTTTTGTGTACTCGCGGGTTGTGTTATGCCGGTCTTCAGGATGGTAGTGAAAAAAAGCCTTGACTTTATCTATGTGAGCAGCCTGGTCCGTATTCCTATGCACAGCAAAAATCAGGTACTCAGGATATTCTTTCATACACATGCCTCCTTGAATGTGTTACGCGGTACTGAATCGTATAATTGGCGAGACCTCTTGTACGCATATAGATTAGTATGCTTTGCTCCATACGTCTACAGTATATTTATAAAAATTTATCTATTGACATACCCCTACGACGAAGCACCCGCGCCAATCAGTTTTATACGGATGACGATACGTCACTTTCCTCAATAAAATTATATGCAGACATGAATCCAAACATACTGTTTACGCAGATGAACCCTAATCTCTCGTAGCCCAAAACAGCAGTCCCTCAATACAATTTAAGATTGAATTATACATGCATACAATTATCTGACGATTATGAAAACTGATGATACCATATCATGAATAATTAAGTCTCAGATGAGCAATTTTTCTGTACGATGTATGAAGTGGATGAAAAGTTTTTACTAGTTGTAGTGTACGATATCAAAAAGAAGTGATATAGTAGAAGTGTTAGGTCTATACACAACTT
>SKXS01000218.1 GCA_007128345.1 Spirochaetia bacterium | reverse complement strand
TTTTATTTCTACATCTTCTCCAGGTTCTTGCTCCATTTCTAATTCAACTGAGAGTTTTCTTGAAAAGTCATCGGATTCACAATCTAAGTCCACAGAAAACTCAATAGTACCATTTACTGAACGTGTTACAGTCCCATTGAGTGTAACTGTTGTTACGCCGTCGCCAAATGATACTTCGACTTCATGATCATCAAAGGTATACGTGTGTTGGGTTCGATCAATGTCAGTATCGTGGGAGATGCTATCTACCGGATCTAGCTCTGATTTATACGCATCTTCAATGCCCTCCAAAACTGCATGAAATGCTGCAATAATTTCATCATCATCTGGGACACCTGGTATCTGGTCGCACCCTACTAGGAAGAAGATGAGCACACATACCGAAATGGTTGCAACAACAGCTCGTTTCATATCATACCTCCATTACTGATCATCAAATATTTGAACAGTGTAAATCTAAATCTTTGTATTTACAAGTAAAATGTTTCATTTTGAATAGTTCGCTTGTAGTATGAAATTGTAGACATTTCTAAGCATGCTAAACTTCATAGCGTATATGAAATAAAAGATGGAAATAGATACAATTCAATACAGAATCATTATTTATGCTTTTAAATATCTCTTTCAGCAATGTATTATAAGGTAAGAATTCAGGGGATCATGTGAGGCTATTGAATTCCTGCACAACCCTTGACAGCTGCAGGTCAATAATTCAGTATAGAGTGATTTCATTTTCGTTGAAACTTTTAAGCTGAAGAACGATGCTGTGTGCATATGTAATATGTTGGGGGGGATGTATGAAAAAAGCAGCTTTGATTCTCATTGCGCTGTGTGCCGCCGGGATGCTAGCTGCCGGAGGCAGGGCTGAAACTGAAGGGCCGAAACCTCTGGTGGTGGCAATGGAACTGCAGTATCCGCCATTTGAGATGAGCGACGCTGCCGGTAATCCCATAGGGATAAGCGTCGGGATAGCTGAAGCACTTGGTGAGTTCCTCGGCCGGCCGGTAGTTATCGAGAATACTGCGTGGACAGGACTGATCCCATCCCTGCAAACCGGCAAGGCTGATATCATCATATCCTCCATGACAATAACGGAAGAACGTTCCAGGGTTGTTGATTTTTCTGATCCCTACGTGCAGTCAGGGCTGACGCTGCTTATTGCTGCAGATTCTCCGGTAGAAAACTTTAATGACCTGAATCAGCCGGGAAGGATTGTGGCGGTGAAATCAGGTACTACTGGAGCGCATATTGCCAGAGAGCGCCTGACTAATGCGGAAGTTCGGCTGTTTGATGAAGTTTCTGCATGCGTGCTTGAAGTATCACAAGGAAAGGCAGATGCCTTCATCTATGATGCCCTCACGGTCTACGAGAACCACAAGAAGCACCCGAATACTACTAGGATCAACATTCAGTCCATACAGGGAACCGACAGCTACTGGGGTATGGCGGTGCGGAAGGACCAAGAGGAGTTCCTAGCTGAAGTGAATGCTTTTATCAGGGAGTTCCGGGCTTCCGGAGGGTTTAATGCCCTTGCAGACAGATATCTTGGAGAACAGAAGGCAATATTTGACGAGTATGGAGTCTCTTTCTTCTTTGATCTCTGATGAGCATCGCACGTGCTCAAGCTGTCTGATACGCGATGGCATTCCTAGGTTATTTCACGTTAGACAACTCTCTTCCTGCATAGTTCTGATTGTGTTTAGGAGAACGTATCATGTCTGAAAAAAATTCTCTGCAAGCCCTCTTCTTGCGGCCGAAGAACTGGCAGATGGATTCTGTCAAGAAAGAAAACGTATGGATTCTGTCGGTTAACGTATTACTGGTGGGAATACTGCTGAGTGCTTTGATGTGGTTCGGATTTAGCCGACTGCAGTACGTATTTATGTGGGAACATGTATGGTATTACCGGATCAATATGATCAATGGATTTTTAATGACCATTGTCATATCGATCTCCAGCCTTGGGCTCAGCGTACTTCTGGGAATATTCTTCGGTCTTGCCCAGAGAAGCCGCATTCATATGCTTCGGATTTTCTCCCGTATCTACATAGAGGCTATACGGGGAACCCCGCTGCTGGTGCAGATACTCATTTTTTTCTATGTCATTGCTAATGCACTGGGGCTCAACAACCGTTACGTTGCAGGAATCCTGATAATGTCAATCTTCTCAGGAGCCTACCTTGCAGAAATTATCCGGGCGGGGGTTGAGAGCATCGGGTCAACCCAGATAGAAACTGCACGCGCAATCGGACTCACCAAGCGGCAGACCTATCGGTTTGTCGTATTCCCCCAGGTTATCACACGGGTGCTGCCTCCTCTGGCCGGCCAGTTCGCCTCACTGATCAAGGACTCCTCTCTGCTTTCCATCATTGCCATCAAGGAATTTACCTTGGCAGCACGGGAAGTCAACGCAAATACCTTTTCTACTTTGGAAAGCTACATACCTCTAGCTATAGGATATCTGCTGCTCACACTTCCCATATCCTACCTTACCGGAAGGCTGGAGCGGAGGTACCGCTATGAGACTTAATATTCTGGACATGACCAAGGAGTTCGGGAATCATAGAGTGCTTGATTCAGTAAGTCTCTATCTTGAGGATGTGCGGTCATTGGTACTGATCGGTCCCTCCGGGGGAGGAAAAACTACTTTCTTAAGGATTTTAGCTGGACTGGAACCCATAACCAGTGGCGAGATAATGGTCAATGATCACCGGTTGAGCTGTTCGGAGGAGAAACTGCTGGAGTACCGGAAGCATATCGGTATGGTATATCAGGCATACAATCTTTTTCCTCATCTTTCAGCTCTCGAGAATATTATCCTTCCTCTTACTCGCGTCCATGGCATGACGAAACGGGACGCGGAGGATCATGCTCGTTCGCTGCTGAAGCGGTTCCATCTTGAGGAGCATGCTGCAAAGCGTCCTGTGGCCCTATCTGGCGGACAGCAGCAGAGAATTGCCATCTGCCGGGCGGTTGCCATCAAACCGGAATTTCTGCTCCTTGATGAACCAACTTCAGCCCTTGATCCTGAATATACTTCGGAAGTGCTCGATCTCATCAGAGAGCTCCATGAGGAGGGAATGGATCTCATATTAGTGACCCATGAAATGGGCTTCGCCCATAGTGCCGCCGATTACGTGCTGTTTATTTCAGATGGGGGAATCTCCGCCCAAGGCAGCCCTGCAGAAATTTTCGAGCAAAGTGAAAACCACCGGGTCAGCAGATTCCTTGATAAAGTTCTGAAGTATACGAAGTAAACATAATGGGATGAAAAAAGAAAAACCTGAAAATGTCGTAATATTCATATTTTGCGATGTGCAAGCCATCTCTCCCGGTAGGACACGCGCTTTCTGTTAGCAATGGCCGTTATATCCGAATTTTTTCTGAAAATAAAATGGAATGAACTTCATATTGTTGTAATTATTGAGATGCATATGCAGATATTCAGTAAATCCGAAGCAGTCCATGCAGGTTTTTGAGATTTTACAGAAATCTTTTACGAGCCTAGACATGCGTGCCTGGGCTAAGGAGATTTGTTTCGAAGCACCCAGGAAGGGCCGCGGACCAAACATCCGTCGGGTGTTTCTGTTTCTCAATACCCTAAACACGCTTCTATGATGTGGATCGTGACGGCCGGGGCAGAATTATGGCAGTCTATCGCAATGTCGCATACCAGCGTGAGTAGATGAACGAGTACGAATTATTCTGCTGCCTTGGATTCTCTGCTATGACACCGCATCGGGTGGTGGAACTTATCTGCAACCGGGACTGTATTGATGAGATAGATTATGAAGATTGCAAGAGCAGGATGAGAAGACTAGGTATAGTTTGGAGTAGCAACTTGAGGAGAAGATAGTTTTTATTTTACGTTCAATGATACCCTCCTGGCGGAAAAGTATTGCACTATTACCGCCGGGTGAAAAGTAGATCTTCATTCTGGCCTATAGGAGTGATGATATAACGGTTTTAGTATATCGAAATCGACCGGGAGTCATCAATTGAAACTCAGTCACGCGCCTTGTGCCGTTGAACGTCGGCAGCCCTTTGGTTCATCACGTCAATAATCAAGGACGCAGACATCAACATGCCTCTGTCATATTGGTTCCATAGGCATATCTGTATTGAAGATACGTCAATAGACTACTTGTCTTCCCTCATATAGGATACCGCAAGGGATGCAGGAGCACCGAGACGTTTCTTTCCCTTGGATTCCAGCCAAGTAACCAGCACCAGCACTGCAATTGTTGCAAGGTAGGGAAACATGTTCAGTACCGGTGCGGGAATTGCTGCACCTGCTATCTGAAGGCGGAACTGGATCGCGTTGATTCCTCCAAACAGCAGGGCTCCGTAAATTGCCCGGGCAGGATTCCACATAGAAAAAATTACCAGTGCAATGACGATCCAACCTCTGCCTCCCGTGATGTTCTCTGTCCATCCAGGAGTGTAGGAGAGGGAAAGGTGAGCTCCTCCCAAGGATACCAACATTCCTCCGATAATTGTATAGAGATAGCGAATCTTTGTGACGCTTATACCCATGGCATCAGCAGTCTGGGGGCTTTCCCCAACTGAGCGAAGGTTCAGACCGTACTTGGTCTTGAACATATAAAACCAGGCAAGGGGAATTATCACGTACATACCGTAGGTTAGGATATCCTGATTGAACAGTGCCCCAAGGACTGGGATATCAGATAGGAACGGAACAGCGATACGGTCAAATCGTGCGGCAGTAAGACCCACGAGGTAATAATTATTCTCCACAGGACCGAGACGCTGTCCCAGGAAACTCGCCATACCCGTCCCGAACAGGGTTATGCTGAGGCCGCTTACGACCTGGTTCGCCCTCATGGTTATGCATAGAAATGCGTGGACAGCCGAAAGAATCAAGCCCATCGACATGGCAACCAGAAGGCTTAGTATCAGTGAACCGGTGTGGAAGGCTACAGCAAAAGCGGTAACAGCCCCCATGAGCATCATGCCTTCAAGTCCAAGATTCAGGATGCCTGACCGTTCGGTATATATTTCTCCTATTGTTGCATATACCAGGGATGTTCCTGCCCTAATGGTGATAGCGATGATTGACTGTACCAGCAGTATCATAGTGTCTTCTCCTTGCGGGTTCTGGATATTCTCAGGCGGTACTCAGAGAACAGGGAGCCGGCAAGTAAGGGGAACAGGATCATTCCCTGCATGACAAGGCCGACTGCGGAGGGAAGTCTCATCATCATCTGGACCTGGTCACCCCCTACCAGCAGTGC
>SKXS01000095.1 GCA_007128345.1 Spirochaetia bacterium | reverse complement strand
GATTACAATGTTTTATCACGGTTTTGTTCATTCACTTGTGTCCTTCGAGGATAAAGACTTAAAAATCACTGCTGAATACCTGCATCACAGAGCAGACTGATGTGAAATAATGTCAAATTCATGAGGTAATCTTAGCATCACCTTGATGTTATGTAATTATACCATAATCTTTTACATTCAGGGAAACGAGAAATAAACCCCTCTTCAGAGGGGTTTACTGATCAAAGCATAATAACAAAAAAGTGCTGAAATGATATTATTGTAATTTCCAGGATTTACCATAACAAGAAACACTTCTCTCCTGTCGATTGCCAAAGGGAGTAATTTCTGATACAACATTCCTATGGAAGGCAGGAAGTTACGCATAGCGCCTTCGGTGCTGTCAGCTGACTTTTCCGACATGAAGGGCCAGCTGGAACTCATCAACCGAGCGAAGGCAGACTGGGTCCATCTGGACGTGATGGACGGTTCGTTCGTTCCGGAGATCACCTTCGGTGCGAAATTCATCAGGGATATCAGGGAGTGCAGCTCCCTGTTTTTCGACACCCATCTTATGGTCAACCATCCGGAGACCTTCATTGAGCAGTTTGCTCTCGCAGGATCAGACTGTATAACATTCCACATAGAGGCTGCAGTCCACGCTCACCGGGTTGTTCAGCAGATCAAGGGTTTCGGAAAGCAGGCAGGCATTTCACTGGTGCCATCAACTCCCGTCGAAGCATTATTTCCGCTCCTTGGGTCCGTGGACCTGGTGCTGGTAATGACAGTAAACCCGGGGTACGGGGGACAGGAACTGATTCCCTTCTGCCTTGAGAAGGTTGCTTCACTTGCGGCAGAACGTAAGCGCAGGGGGCTGAATTTCTCCATCGTTGTTGACGGTGGAGTCAACCGTTCAACTGCCCGCGCTGTACGGGAGGCCGGGACCGACATCCTGGTATTCGGAAGTGCCTTCTTCGGTGCGGAAGATCCCGTCGCTGAAGCTGGAATTCTGAGATCCATTGCAGAGGGCATGCGGTGAAGGCGGTCGTGCAGCGGGTAAGAGAAGCATCAGTGAGCGCAGACGGGCGTGTCGTCGGACAGACCGGTGTCGGTCTGCTGGTCTATGTGGGAGTGGAGCAGGGCGACACCGATTCTGATATCGCATTGCTTGCCAGAAAAACTGCACAGCTGAGAATATTTGCTGACGAGCAGGGGAAGATGAACCGTTCGGTAATTGATGTGAAGGGGTCTGTCCTTGTCATCAGCCAGTTCACTCTCTGCGCTGATACTCGAAAGGGAAACCGTCCTTCCTACAACAAGGCAGAGGAACCGGGTCAGGCGGAAAAGATGGTTGCATCCTTCGCTGAGCGCCTTGAAACATGCTATACTGTACCGGTTGAGACCGGCTGCTTCGGTGCATATATGCAGGTTGCTTCCGTGAACGACGGTCCGGTGACGATACTCCTGGATTCAGCTCAACGGTGAATCACCATGAGCTGTACACGCAATAGAAGCTTCTATACTGAACAAAGTGGAGAATATACCTATGGCTAAGAAGAATCCCGCAATATCATCGAGCGCGTACGAGAACGCGGATCAGAAACGGCAGGCATTGGAGTCAGCAAGGCTCCAACTGGATAAGCAGTTCGGCAAGGGCTCCCTCATGCGCATGGGCGAGGAGGGATACATCAAGCAGATTGCCACCATACCCTCCGGATCCATCCTCCTGGACGAAGCGTTGGGAGTAGGGGGATATCCCCGGGGAAGAGTCGTTGAGATATATGGTCCTGAATCATCCGGGAAGACTACCCTGGCGCTCCACGCGATAGCCGAGTGCCAGAAGACCGGGGGCATAGCCGCATTCATCGATGCCGAACATGCGCTGGACCCGGTGTACGCGAAGCAGCTGGGGGTCAACATTGACGAACTGTGGATTTCCCAGCCTGATACCGGTGAGCAGGCCCTGGAAATTGCGGAATCCCTGGTACGTTCCGGCGCGCTGGACATCATCGTCGTTGACTCCGTCGCAGCCCTCACGCCTCAGGCGGAGATTAACGGCGAAATGGGTGATTCACACATGGGCCTCCAGGCGCGGCTCATGAGCCAGGCCCTTCGCAAGCTCACAGCAACAATCTCACGGTCCGGCACCTGCCTTATATTCATCAACCAGATCAGGATGAAGATCGGGGTGATGTTCGGTAATCCCGAGACCACTACCGGGGGCAAGGCGCTCAAGTTCTACGCATCGGTCCGATTGGAGGTGCGCCGCATTGAAACAATATCCAAGACAGCCGATGAGGCCATCGGCAACAGGGTGAGGGTCAAGGTGGTGAAGAACAAGGTGGCTCCTCCTTTCAGGAAGGCGGAACTGGAAATTATATTCGGCTATGGCATCAGTGCTTCGGCAAGCCTGCTTGATGCGGCAGTTAAATACGATCTGTTAGCGAAGAGCGGCAGCTGGTACGCGTATCAGGATGAGAAGATCGGCCAGGGAAGGGAGAACGCCAAGGCGTTCCTTGAAGAGCACCAGGACATCTACCAGACAATCGAAAAGAAGCTGCGGGAGCTCATGTTCCCGGGAAAGGGAGACAAAGAGGTGCAGCCGAAAACTGAGCTATGAACGAACAGGCAGTACCGCAGAAGCGGAATCCGTACAATGTAGAGCTCTCATCATTCACCGGTCCGCTTGATCTGCTGCTGTTCCTTATCCAGAAGAACGAAGTAAATATCTATGATATTCCGATAGCCTCCATTACTGAACAGTATATGGAATTTATCAAGTATGCGGTGGACATAGACCTGGACAGCCTGTCAGATTTCTACCTCATGGCATCGACCCTCATATGGATCAAGTCACGAATGCTGCTTCCCGTGGAGATCGAATTTGATGAGGAGTACGAGGATCCCAGGAAGGAACTTGTTGAGCGTCTCATCGAATACCAGAAGTACAAGAAGTACGCCAATTTAATTTCATCTCAGGAGGAGACCACGGAGTGGATCATATCCCGGAACAAGTATCAGCCGGTACTTCCCTTTGACGATCAGTCCATCTGGGAGGAGATAGATGTCTGGGATCTCCTGAAGACATTCAATACCTTGCTGGCCAATATGTCCAACGAAAGCGTTTTCAATATTTATGAAGAAGTATCAGTTAACGAGAAGACAACCTATCTCATCGAACTGCTGGATGAGCACGAACAGTTTCCTTTTGTCAAACTCATCGTGAATGAGCGCTCGCCCATGGACATCATATGCTCTTTTCTCGCCATTCTTGAGGCAGTGAAGATCAGACTTATCAAGGTATTTCAGCATACCCTCTTTGGGGATATCTACATCCAGCGCAGGGAGGAGACAGAAACCGATGAGCAGTGAATATCAGGATATCCTCTGCGTCCACACAATTGAAGCGATTCTTTACATGGAGAACGAGCCGGTTGAGGTGCCAAAGCTTGTCCGGATATCACAGTACTCACGAGCTGAGGTGATCGAAGCAATCCGGAAGCTTCAGCACTGCTACAACGACCAAGAGAACCACGGCATCAGGCTCATTGAATACGGGGGAGGGTACTGCTTCGTACCGAAGGAGCACCTCTATGAACAGCTCAGGGACCACTACGGAAAGAAGATTGACCGCAGGCTCTCTAAAGCTGCCTTGGAAACCCTTTCAATCATTGCATACTCCCAGCCGGTGACCAGAAAGGAGATTGAGAACATCAGGGGCGTGAGCGCCGACAACAGCCTGAGGCTGCTCATAGAGAAGGAGTATGTCCGTGTGGTGGGCAAAAAAGATGTCATCGGACATCCGAACCTCTACGGCACGACGAAAAAGTTTCTCCAGGAATTCAACCTGAAGAGCATATCGTCGCTGCCGAAACTCAGTGATGTGGATTATGACCGATTCGAAACCTGATTCCGCCTCCCTGCGGCTCCAGAAGTATCTCGCGTCATGCGGACTTGGTTCCAGGCGCACATGCGAATCATACATTACCTCAGGCAGAGTAGGGGTCAACGGCGCTACAGTGACCGAGCTCGGGTGCAAGGTGCTCCCTTCAGACACGGTTACTTTGGACGGCGCACCGGTCACGCCGGCACCGCTGCGCACCTATGCGCTCCATAAACCTCCTGGATACCTCGCTTCAAACCGGGATCCCCGCCATGACCGGTTAGCCCGGGATCTCATTACTGTTCCTGAAAAGGATTCTCTGTTCCACGTCGGCAGGCTGGATCTCTGGTCCTCCGGTCTCATCATATATACCAATGACGGAGAGTTCGCCCTCAAGCTGACCCATCCGCGATACGAGGTGGAAAAAGAGTATGTGGTAACCGTCAGGGAGAAGTTTTTCCCTAAACACCTGGAAATGTGGACCAGGGGGGTTCAACTAAATGACGGATTCGTGTATAACATGAAGGACTGCAGGCTTGAAGACCCGCATACGGTCCGTATCGTCCTGACTGAAGGCAAAAACCGTGAAATACGGAATGTCCTTTCCGAGTTCAGGTACACTATTTTGAAGCTTCATCGGGTACGTATTGATGACATACACTTGGGGGACCTTAAGCCGGGACAGTTTCGTGAGATAGATAGGGATGCAGTCCGCAGGATACTGGGCTGTATCGAAAGAGGTAGAACGTAGGATGGTCGTAGCAATCGACGGGCCCGCTGGGGTCGGCAAGAGCACCATTGCAAAGCTTCTTGCTGAGAAACTTTCTCTGCTGTATATCAATTCAGGGTATTTTTACCGCGCAATAACAAAGCATGTACTCGATTCCCAGAGAGATCCACACAGTGAAGATGATATTGCTGCTTCTGCCCGGGAATGTTCCATTACCATCATAGGCGGAAGGATCCACTGCAACGGAACAGATGTTGAGGATCTTCTGCAGACCGATGAGGTGGATGCCTTCGTAGCTGAGCACTCCGCTATCCTTGAAGTGCGCCATGCGGTGAACCGGCAGCTCAGAGAATCTGCAGAAACCCTTGATCTGGTTGCAGAGGGCAGGGACATTGCCACGGTGGTATTTCCCGATGCTGACTACAAGTTCTACCTTGACGCAGATATTGAGATTCGTGCGGAGCGCAGGCACCGTCAGCAGGACACCAAGCTTACCCGTGAGGAGATAGCCGCTGGAATCCGGAAGCGGGACGAAGTTGACACCGGGAAAGCCTACGGTAAGCTGGAGGTCGCCCCCGGCGCCGTGTACGTAGACACCTCGCACTTGACCATAGATGAAGTTTGTGACAAATTAATACAAGAAATCAAAAATGACGGAATGATCATGCAGGAGAGTCGGAAAGTGGGACCAGAAAAAGAGACAGACAACAAGAACACCAATGAGATGCAGAACGTGCTCCAGGAAGAGTATCTTAATAAGCTAGATGATATCGAAGAGGGCCAGCTGATAACCGGTCACGTGGTGGAAATCACCAGTGAGAATGTATTCGTGGACGTGGGATTCAAGTCGGAAGGCCGCATACCCGTTGAGGAATTTGAAGAGCTCCCTTCCATCGGCGACAAGGTGCAGGTCGTGCTCATCAGCAAGGAAGGAAAGAACGGCCAGACCGTTGTGTCCAAGAAGAAGGCTGATGCGCGTCTTGCCGCAAACCATATGCGTGAAGCCCATAAGGAAGGACTCCCGATCAAGGGAACCTTCACGAAGGAGATCAAAGGCGGGTATGAAGTAACCATCCCTGGAGGATTTGTTGCTTTCTGTCCTCTGTCAAAGGCTGACATGCGCAGGGTCGAAAACCCCCAGGACATGATCGGGGTGACCGACTATTTCATTATAGACCGGCTCCATGCTGATTCACGGGTTAAGCCGGTGCTCTCCAGGCGTGCCTATCTTGAGAAGGAAATCGAACGTAAAAAGGCTGAATTCTTTGCAACCAGGCAGGTGGGAGATGAAGTTGAGGGAACGGTGAAGAGCTTCACCTCCTTCGGTGCATTTATTGACCTGGGAGGATTCGACGGCCTGCTGCATATAAACGACATGAGCTGGGGGCACGTAACCCGCCCCAAGGACTACGTGAAGAAGGGGCAGGAGATCCAGCTTAAGCTCATTCACCTGGACCCGGAAAATCAAAAGATCAACCTTTCACTCAAGCATTTTACCCCGGATCCATGGGAATCCTTCGCTGACAGATACGATGTTGAAGATGTAGTGAAGGGTAAGGTTACGAAAATCACCGATTTCGGCGTCTTTATTGAGCTGGAGGAGGGGATTGAGGGACTTGCACATATCTCGGAACTGAGCTGGATCAAGCGCATCAGCCATCCCCGTGAAGTAGTATCAATCGGCGACGATGTCGAAACCATGATCCTTGGCTATGATACGGACAACCGCAGGGTATCCTTGGGACTCAAGCAGGTGACCCCGAACCCGTGGGACACAATTGAGCAGGAATACCCCGTAGGCAAGCGTATGTCCAAAAAGGTAATCAAGGTCACCAACGCCGGAGCATTCATTGAACTTGAAGAGGGCATTGACGGATTCCTCCACATCGATGACGTTTCGTGGACCAGGAAGCCTAAGCACATGTCAGCTGTATGCAATGAAGGGGACATGCTTGAAGTGGTGATTACCCGGGTGGATCCTGAGACCCGACGCATCAGGCTCGGATTGAAGCAGCTTTCGGACAACCCGTGGAAGCAGCTGAAGGACAACTATCCCAGGGGAAGCATGATTGAAGGCGAAGTCACCAGCGTGACCGATTTCGGCGTGTTCGTGAAGGTAGTCGACGGCATAGAGGGACTTATCCCCAAATTCAGTCTTACCGGACCCCATGAGGAGTTCACCGATGAGGTGCTCAAGCGCTTTAATCCGGGAGATCAGGTCAAGGCGATGGTCATGGATGTCAATCCTGCTGCGAAGAAGCTGGGCCTTTCAATCAAGGATTACCTCAAGCAGAGTCAGAAGAAAGAGATGTCCAAGTACATTCATTCAAGTGAGGATGATGACGATGTTATCACCTTTGCTGACCTGATCAAAGATAAGAGTCAGGACTCCTGAGATTCAGCCAACTACACCAAAGGGGCACGGTTTCATGCAGAAAGAGACAAAGACTGAACAGCTGACCGTAACAGCGAAGATTGAGCAGTTCATTATACGATTCCGCAAGCAGTTGATCATCGTAGTCAGTGTGCTTGCGGCGGTCCTCATCATATTCACCATAGTATCGGTGGTCACAACTCGGAGGACCGATGCCTATACAGTTCGGGTTGAAGAGGCCCAGGAGCTCTTCAATACCTACAAGGCTGCAGACGAACAGAACCGAGCAGAGCTTGCTGAACAGCTTACAGAAGAACTTGAAGAGATCATTGCACGCAACCGCAGAAACTATCCGGAGCTGCGGGCCCTCTACCTGTCAGGACAGCTTGCCTACCAGGAGGGCCGCCATGAGGATGCTGCCGGTTTCTTCGGCAGGGCTGCAGATCAGTACAGCAATACCTATCTTGCCGCACCGGCACTGGTGAACCAGGCAGTTGCCTTGGAACTTGCCGGAAAGCCCGAAGCTGCAATAGAAAGCTATCAGCGTCTGGCAGACAGGCACAAGGGAACTTATCAGGGAATTCCCCGAGCGATGCTGAACATGGGAAGGCTCTACGAGTCCCTCGATAATGTATCGGCTGCCCGTTCCGTCTACGAACAGCTTTCTGCCGATTATGCAGACACAGAATGGGGCAAGCTTGCCCAGTCACGGCTCATCCAGCTTGACATCGGCATGTAGGAGGAAGCAGAGGAGGGGAACTGACGTGAAACCTTCTGGACTGCTCTGGATTCTCTCAATCCTGCTTTTCCTCTCTGCAGGCTGCGGGTTGCCTGTAGGCGTTTTTCTCGCTGGTGATGTCATTGTTGCAATCAGCCCCGAAGAAGAAAATGATCTCGGAGTTTCTCATGATTTTGCGGTAGATCTCAAGCAGGAGCAGCGTTATGATACGAACGGCCTCATGTTTTACTATTCATATGGCGATGATCCCATAGCTTCAACACAACTTACGCTCAATCACAAGCCCGTATACTTCAATGATTCTGATGTTGTAAACCATGATCTGTTTACGGATACTTCAGAGGATTTTTTTAGTTTTTCCGTCACCGTTTCTGAAGATATTCAAGATGAGCTGTATCTATCCTATGCGTATATTAACCCGCCGCCACAAGCTTCAGGTACTTCTCAGGCTCTGGATGTGGACCGCAACGAACATGATCAGCTGTTCATCTATGCACGATACCGTGTTGAAGGGTTCGTTGTCGGGAAAGTGCAGCCGGAGGTATTTTCTTCTCCGGTCATTCACATCGCAACCTACAAGATAGGCGAGTAATATTTTGAGATACGCATTACTTTAAATAATGTATATTCTGTAAACTACAGGAGTGTTCATGAGCAGGCTGTTTTCCGAGACATCACCATCACATACAGATGCATTTCTAAGGCTCTATGATATCCTTCAGGTGCTTCGCGGTCCTGACGGCTGTCCCTGGGACCGTTCACAGACCATCGATACGTTCTGTAAAAACATTCTTGAAGAAGCGTATGAGTACATAGATGCGTTACAGCAGAATCAGCGTGAAGCGAGCCATGAAGAACTGGGAGACTTGTTTTTGGTCATCTCCATGCTTGCGCAGATGCATGAGGAACGTGATTCGGTTTCCCTGCAGGAGATACTTGACGGAGTATCAAACAAGCTCATACGACGGCATCCGCATGTATTCGCATCAGAGACAGCTGACAATCCCGATGCAGTGCTGACGCTCTGGGAATCCATCAAGGAGGATGTTGAAGGAAAAAAGCCTGACGACGATGACTTTTTCAATCATCTGCCCAAGGCTATGCCTCCCCTGGACCGTGCAGAAAAAATTCAGAAAAAGGCGCAGAAAGCGGGTTTTGACTGGGACGGGAGCGAAGGTATTTTCGACAAGCTCCAGGAGGAAATCAGCGAGCTGAAGGAAGCTGCGGCTCAGAATGACAGCCTGCGGGTTGAAGAAGAGCTTGGCGATGTGCTCTTTACCGTGGTGAACCTTGCCAGGTACCTGAAGGTTCCAAGCTCTCTCGCGCTTCACCGGACTAATGAAAAGTTCATGAAACGCTTCAATGCCATGCGTATGAAGCTTACCAGTGATGGCCTGCCTCTGTCCGCAGAGCACATGGAGACGATGGAACGCTACTGGCAGGATGCGAAGGAAGAGGACTGATCGAATGGATTGCCGTCCCGGTCGAGGGTTTCCAGCCGCACCGGTCGGCACGCTTTGATGAATCCGTACTTATCATCGGTTATTTTCAGCAAATCAGGCCCTCCGTCAGCCGTTATTATCCGTACAACCACCGCTTCTTCGCTGCGTTCCATGACTGAAACATGCGGCGAATTGAGCACATCCGCAGCCTGGGGTGCTGACCGCAGCCGGTAGATGCTGCCTCCATAACGGGCCATAAGCGAATATTTTCCGGTTTTCGGTATAACGGTGCTCATCAGGCAGGAAAATCCCTCAGGAAGGGCATTTGAGAGCTCTGGGAGCAAGTTCTCCACGGCCTGCGCTTGGAGGGTTGTCTGGATGAGCAGATATTCCGCAGCAGACTCCATGCCGAGTGCCAGCGGCTGGAAAAATCCATTTTCGGTTTCGGATTGAATCCGCGGGTATGCGCCAGCGATATGCCTGTTCTCCTGAACGCACGTTCAAAGGAACGCATGACGCTGGTATGGGACAGGAATCGCGCGGTGCCCGTTTTTTCATATTTTATCATGATGTACCTGGCCTGATCGCCTTCCTGTACAACCAGTTTTCCTGCTGTCTGAAGAAATTCCCGTGAGAGCCGCTCCAGCGTCTCAGCATCGAATTCAGCAGCAGGACGCACCGTCGGACCGCACATGCCGCAGGGATGCGGACATGGGTATCCGCACGGTTCAGTGAGCTCCCGCTCAGCGGTGCGTTCATACTCCCGCTTCAGGTATGCCTGGGAGACCCCTAAGCGTACTGGCTGCCAGGGAAGCTGCACATCGGGATTCCGTGGGTTAAGAAGGTCCATGACATCCCATGAAGCATCTTCGATGACCCCACGCCAGGCGGACTCCTGAAAGTGCTCGTCCCACGCATCAAGCCATGCGCCTCTGCGGTAGGCCTGCATAATAAGCTCCCCTGCCCGCCTGTCTCCCCTGCTCACCAGTCCCTCAAGTGTTGACATAAAGGGATCATGATAGCTCACCTTGACCGCTCCGTTGCGCCTGAAGTGGTCCTTGATGCGCCTGAAGATTTCCCGAGCCTCATCCTCGCGTATCTGCGCAGCCCATTGAAACGGCGTATGGGGCTTCGGTATAAAGGTGCCCACGGGCACATTGAGCGCTATGCGCACCTGTGATCTCACCTGATCAATATAGCTGATGATGTCACCAGCTATGGTCTGGATATCACTGCCGGGAAGGCCGATCATGAAATAGAACTTGGCAAGATTCCATCCCCTCAGCTTGGCCTCCTTGAGAATTCCGATGACCTTGCTGAATGAAACGACTTTGTTCAAGGCGCGTTGTCCTGCCTCGTGGGGGGTCTCCACAGCGAATGTCAGCCCGCTCCTGCGTACTCGGGAGACCGACTCAAGAATATCGAGGGTGAACGTGTCAATTTTCAGTGACGGAAGCCCGAAGGAGACCTGCTGGTGCGAGAACGAACGGTTAAGCGCATCCACTAGAGCACCTATGCCCCTAAAATCACCCGTAGAAAGCGATGTCAAGGTAATATGATTGTATCCCTGGTCGGTCATCAGATGCTCAGTAAGGGAGAAAATGTGCCGTAATTCCAGCTGCCGGTACGGACGGTAGAACATCCCTGCATGGCAGAACCTGCAGCCGTTCGGGCATCCCCGCATGATCTCAACAGCGCCATGATCCTGGACCACCTTGGCATGGGGAAGTACATAGTATGCGTACCGCTGGTCTCGCGATGCAAAACCCATGTCCACTGCTCTGACCGCGCTGGTTTTCCCCTTCATGTATATGTTCGGATGATCTTTGAGATATGCCAGGCGCTCGCTTCTCGTAGCACCTGAGCTCTTGAGCCTTCTGAGCTCTTCAAGTATTCCGGGAAAAGCGGCTTCCGCCTCACCGATGTAGCACGCGTCAAGTATGTCTTCAAGGGGAATCGGGTTGGTGACAGCAGGACCGCCGGCAATAACAATGGGATCATCCTCCCTCCTGTCTCCTGCATACAGGGGCACATTCCCCTGGTCCAGCACAGCGAGGATATTGGTAGCCGACAATTCGTACCCGACCGAAACAGCCAGGATATCGAGGTGTTTCACGGGGGTATAGCTCTCCAGTGAATAGAGGGAGAGTCCGTGCTTTTTGAGCACCTGGGCAAAATCCGGAGCAGCAGGGAAGACCATTTCAGCGAAGCATCCCTCTGACCGGTTAGCCAGGTCGTAGAGTATGCGCACTGCACGGTTTGCCATACCGATTTCATAGAGATCGGGAAAACAGATGCCGATATGCAGGTGTTCGCTGGTAATACCTGAAGACGGCATCTCCTTGCGTACACCCGCCTCACCGCCGACATATCTTCCCGGCAGTGTCACATCAAGCAGATCATCCTCTATGAGTTCAGTGAGCTGGTGCATATTCATTGGCGCTTCGCATACAAAAGGGAGAAAAGCAGGTCCGTAAGCCGGGTTCTGTTCTCAGCGTTCATCTATCTAGGCCTGCCGTCACCAGCAGGCTCCAGCAGCCTACCCGCAGGAATTGGGCGAACAACCCTCCTGCTGCTTGACCTTGCTCCTGAAGAGGTTTGCCCGGCCCTCTCTGTTGCCAGAGAGGCGGTGGGCTCTTACCCCACCATTTCACCCTTACCTCCGCATAAAGCGGAGGCGGTATCGTTTCTGCGGCACTTTCTGTGACCCGAAGGCCCCCGGGAATTACCCGGCTTCATGTTCTGCGGAGCCCGGACTTTCCTCCCCTGCCTGCTGCGGCAGCGGCGAACACCCGACCTGTTTTTCCCCCAAGGCTATTATCAATCTATATTAAAGTCTTCCATATCTACAAGATCGGAGAGACCTCCCGCATCTTCCTCATCAAATACAACATCTTCTTCCTCTTCCTCAAACTCTTCATAAAAGAGGATCCTGCTGCAGTAGGGACAGAAATTATAGGTCTCCCCTTCCCGCACGTCGTTGACAAACTGCTTCGGGAGCTGCATGTGACATCCAGTGCAGACGATCCCATTCACGGGAACGATGCCGACGCCGGACTTGCTCTTGATGATGCGCTCGAACTTGAAGAGGATCTCGTTGTCCATATCGACCACCAGGTCCTTCTCTTCGGCTTCAAGCTCCTTCAGTCTGGTCCGCTTGACCTCAAGCTCCTGCTCCATCTGCTCCTTGCCGCGCTGGAGTTCCTCCTCCTGCACGCTGATGAGCTCCTCGCTGTCCTCAATCTCGTCGGAAAGCTCTTCTATGTGCTTCTCTTCGTTGAGGATCTCCTTGCGCAGCTGCTGCTCCTTCTCGCTGGCGTCCTTTATCTCTTTGTCCAGGGCCTCATACTCCTTCTGGGTGCTGATGAGGTCCATCTGCTTCTCATAGTTCTCCCTGGCCCGTTCAGCATCATCAAGCCGTATCCTGAGGCTCTTGAGCTTATCCTTCGCCCGGTCCAGCCTTCGGTTCTGCTCAAGGTAGCGCTCCTTAGACCTGTTGAGCACCTGCTCGTTGGTCTCAATCACGCTGGGAATATCCTTGATCTCATCAAGGACCTTGTATTTCTCAAAGAGAATATTCTGAAGCTTGCGCAGCCGCATGTAATTATCCTGCATATCGCACCTATCTCCTATACGTAATCCTTAAGTCGTCTGCTTCGCTTGGGATGGCGCAATCTTCTGAGCGCCTTGGCTTCAATCTGCCTGATCCGTTCGCGGGTCACCTCAAAATACAGTCCAACCTCCTCCAATGTCAAGGAGTAGCCGTCCTCTAGGCCGAAACGCATTTTCAGCACCTCCTGCTCACGGGGAGGAAGCGTCTTGAGCACATCTTGGAGCTGCTCCTGGAGCAGGGTGAATGCTGTCTGGCTTGCAGGGTTTTCCACATCCTTGTCCTCAATGAAGTCACCAAGCAGGGAGTCCTCCTCCTCGCCGATGGGCGTTTCCAGTGAAATAGGCTCACGGGCGACATTCTTGACCGCCTTGACCCGCTGGGGTGACCATCCCAGCCGTTCGGCGATCTCCTCATCGGTAGGCTCCCTGCCGAACACCTGCATAAGCTGTCTCGATTCCCGAACTACCTTATTGATCTGCTCAATCATGTGGACGGGAACCCTGATCGTCCGCGCCTGGTCAGATATGGACCGCGTAATGGCCTGCCGTATCCACCAGGTTGCATAGGTTGAGAACTTATATCCCTTGCGGTATTCGAACTTCTCCACAGCTTTGATGAGCCCGATATTCCCCTCCTGCACGAGATCAAAGAAGTGAAGGCCCCGGTTTGTGTACTTTTTTGCAATGCTGACCACCAGCCGGAGATTGGCCTGGATAAGCCGGTCCTTGGCATTCTTCAGCATCACCTTGCCCCGGGCAATTTCCTTTCCCTTGTTGATGATTTCTTCAACAGAATCCTCAAACTCATATTCAATCTGCTTGAGTTCCTTATCGGCCATCTGAATCCTGCGGATTTTTTCCTTGATATCCTCCGCTTGTATGCCGAGCTTGCGCTCGATTTTTTCCTTCTCTGAGGGAATCGCAAGGCCGCGCCCCATCTGGCGCAGCTCGCGCACCGATGTGATGCTGAGGCGGGCTTCAACCTCACGCTTTTTCTTCTGGAGCGTGTATATTCGCTCTTCAGTTGTAAGAAACTTCTCTGAGAAGTCTATGATCTCATCCTGGTGTATGATGACGCTCTCCAGCTTCTTCAGCAGCTGCCTGCGCTTCTGGATAAAAGAATCATCCCGAATGATGTCAACACCTGACTCTACAGCTTTTTGCTTCTTCTCCTCGTAGCCCCGAATGAGGGGAACTGCATCTTTAAGCTGCTCACGGTACTCCTGGTTAAGCCGCTTCTGTTCGGAAAAGAGCTCAGATATCTCCTTTTTGGTGAGATCAAGCTCCTTTTCATCGATTTTCCTGGATAGCTTCGTGAGGATATCAGTCATTCCGGTGATCATGACCCCCGACGTCTTGATAACCGCCTTGATGATGTTTTCACCCTCCTCCATGAGCTTGGAGAGTTCCACCTCCTGTTCCGCGGTAAGCAGATGCTCCTTTCCGATTTCTCTCAGATACAGCCGTATGGGATCGTCAATGAAGGAATCCTTGTCGCTCAGGATGACCCGTCGCTTCTTATCACTTGCACGCTTTCGGGATATGATATCATCCTGATCATCTTCCAGATCGTCCTCCTCGGCAGTCTCTTCTTCCTCATCTTCCTCTGACTCATCATCCAGTACCAGCCCATCATCTTCGTCGTCTTCAATATCATCTTCTAGTTCTTCATCGATTTCGATAACAGCCAGGTCTTCCTCTTCGTCAACAGGCTCTTCGTCGATTTCTACAATGAGATCATCATCTTCTTTTTCTTCCATAAGCTCCTCTTCATCGACAATTTCAACGTGATGCTGTTCCAGTAGTTCAATCACTTCATCAATCTTCTCGGAACTGGTCATGGAGTCCGGAAGCATATCGTTTACTTCATCGTACGTGATCCTCCCCTTACTTTTTGCATACACGAGTAGTTTGGCAAGTATAGGATCAGACAGAATATCATGCATCATAAAGATTTCCTTATACGTTCTATCTCCTCGTCAATGAATTTTTTTTCAAAAAGCAGTTCCCGCATACGCTGCTGCGAGTGCGCATCCTGCTTTTTCTCCAACTGCTTCAGCTCAAAGCTCACAGCATCACGCTTTGCCGCAAGCTCGCTCCGTTCAAGACTGATCAGGGTGTCGGTGAGCAGCTTTTCCGGATGATCAGTGTATTTCCCCGAATCAATCTCCCGTACCATCAGACTTTTCAGCCGGGTATCCTCTATCTCGTCAAGCATGACAGTGGAATCAAGATTGCCTCTGCGGAACGCATCTTCCAGAATAAGGTAGAGTGTACGCGCATACTTGTTCTTGAGCCTGTCGTGGGAGCATACTGAACGCATTCGTGCAAAGAGTTTTGGATGGGTAAACACCACAGCAAGCATGTAGAGCTCAACATCCATGGGTATCTCTTTGTGCACAGCAGGTGAGCCTTTTTTAAGCGCGGTGTCTGAAGCACGAGAAGTCATAGTAGTATAATCGTCATAAAGCGCACGAACGTCAACATGCAAGTGGTCTGATGCTATTCTCAGGTATTCCTCTCGCTTAATTTCAGAATTTGTGCTGGCAAGCAGTGGATACATGTGGGTAAAGACAGCGTGCTTGCCCTCCGGCGAACTCCTATCATACCGTTCTGAAAGGATATGCACAAGGTACTCAAAACTATTTACGGGGTTATTTACGCATGTTTTCAGCTGCTGGGGATCCTCCTTCAGCAAATCAGCGGGATCCTTTCCCTGCGGCAAGGTGATTACCCGTGTGCGTATATCAAGGCGCTCGAAGATGGGGAGTGTCTTTACCAGTGCCTCTGTGCCCGCGGAATCCTGGTCAAACAGCAGATGTACTTCATTGCAGAACCGCTTGATCAGGTATGCATGCTCCTCCGTGCAGGCAGTTCCCAGCGGCGCAGCAGCGCAGGGTATGCCGACCCCATGGAGCGCCATCACGTCGAAGTACCCTTCGCAGATGATCACATATCCCAGTTTTCGCACATGCTCAAGGCTTTCGTGAAGGCCGTAGAGTACTCTGCGCTTCATAAAGATCGAAGTCTCAGGTGAATTGATGTACTTCGCAAAGGAGCCTTCCTTGAGTGCCCTTCCGCCGAAGGCAACTACCCTGCCCCGGTGGTCCCGTATAGGAAATATGATCCTTCCCGAAAAGAGGCAGTAGTCGGTATGTTTCGCACTGAAGAGCCCGGACTTCCCAAGAAATTCCTGTGAATAGTGCTTACCGGTTAAAAACGTGTGCAGCCATTTGCCCGACTGGAAGAGATATCCCAAGCTGAAGCGCTGCTGTATCTCTTCGGGTACGCGCCGGTCTTCCAGATATCCTCTGGCATGCTCAGCATGGGGACTCGATTCCAGGATATGTCTGAAGCTCTCTGTCAGCCTCCGGTAAAGCTCCATGAGCTGCCGCTGCTCGTTTTCCGCTTCAAGCTGACGTTCATCGCCCGCCTGAGGAAGCTCCACGTGCGCACGCTCAGCAAGGATTTTCACCGACTCAATGAAGCTGACCTGCTCAACCTCCATAAGGAAGGTAAACACCGATCCCCCCTTGTGGCACCCGTAGCAGTAGTAGAGTCCCTTTTCTTCATCTACAGTGAAGGAAGGGGTCTTCTCCGTATGAAAGGGGCAGAGTCCCCAGAGCCTGCTGCCCTTCTTCTGGAGGGTCACATGATCAGAGATCACATCCTGGATGGAGACTTTTCCCTTGATTTCTTCCAGCACCGAATCAGGTATCCGCATATTTGTGGTCCGTTACGTCGTCACACCGTCATGGGATGGTTCTGCCTGCGCATAGCAAGCAGCGCCTCGATCTCATCACGTGTGTACACCCTGCCCTGCCCGATACCCGGACAATGCACTGCCTCCCGGTTCCAACTTTCCCAGTCCTCCACGGCCGAAGCCCAGAACGGATAGGTTCTGCACTGCACCGGCCGTGCTTCATAGACCGTACAGCCCTCCGCATTATTCCAGAACGTGCAGTCGTGATTCTCCTTCTCAAGAAGCGAGACCATCGTCAGCCCGCCTCCAAGGACAACCTTCCTGCAACGAGATGCAACCAGTTCATTGCAGGAAATGCCGAGGAAATCAGCTAATGAGCTGCAGTCAGCAGGCGAGAGGAAGACGTACCCGGGATCATGCCTGCAGCAGCGTGAGCACTGGGTACAGCCGAACCGAAGCCCGTGTGACAGGAAGTCATTCATACCTACTTGTTCCTTTTGAGGACAACAAAAAGCCTTTCCAAACTCGGCTGTGTCCGGAAAGGCTTGCTGGGGAGAGAAGGATTCGAACCTTCGAAGGCGTAGCCAACAGATTTACAGTCTGCCCCCTTTGACCGCTCGGGAACCTCCCCGTGAATCTCCTAAGCAACCTAGCAGAATATGTGAAGATTGTCAACAGTATGCGGAAAAATGCACACAGCTGCGAACACCAGCAGACCTGATTAATTACATGTCTGCTCCACAGTGCATCTGCTCATATCCTGGAAATTTCTCCTGATCCAGATACCATGCACAGCTTGACGCATCATCAGGGGATATTTCAAAATAATTTGATCTCAGTATTCCATCAGCTATAAAAACAGTGTAGTATGCCTTAATTAAAAGAAAAAGGAGCATGTTATGACCTACTTTGGTAGTGCACCAGCCCGGAAGTCCTGCAGCAGGGTACTCTTAGGCTTGCTGGCCGTTTGTATGACTGCAGCCGTACTCACCTCATGCGCGACTCCCTCGCCGTTAGAAATTGCTCTAGATGCATACAGCAGGGGTGATGATGTG
>SKXS01000062.1 GCA_007128345.1 Spirochaetia bacterium | reverse complement strand
GTCAAGAATAAATGATCATAAAAACGTATATTCTTATTACCTGGCATTGATACGTCATTAAAGAGTTGTGATTCATAATATTATTGTAATATATACTAAATATAATAAAATTTATTTTATATTATGTTATAATTCATATTATAATTACTTTTAAATACTTATTAGCATATTATTTCACAATAGAAATTCTCACGGATTCTGATCCTCACAGAAGCGCCATGAGCACGAGCCGGTAGAAGAAGCCGAAGGCTATCATGATAAGTGCAGGCGGCAGTACTGAGGCAAGAATACGCGTCAGCAGGGTCTTGAAGTATGCGCAGGTGACAATCAGACAGACATGCAGAGGGGAGAGCATGGTGCCCATGAACCCGCATATATAGGCGAGAATCACATATCCGAGCAGCTCACCGCCCGCCGCCGAGCCGGCAAGCGCAACTACAATCGGCATTGACGCTCCTACGAATCCCACTCCCAGCCCCATGGTCAGCCCTGATATAAACGGAAGACCCATAATAAGCAGCAGCGGAGGTATCCCGATGGAGCTCATCTCCCGGGTCATAATCCATATGACCGGAGTCCCGTTCACCTCAGCTTCTATAAACGCACCGTATATACGCACGGAAACTATGATCATGACGCACAGCGCCAGGCTTTTTGAGAACACCACGGATTTCCAGTCATGCACCGAAAGGGGGGCAATCAGCTGGAGGCTCAGAACCGCCCCGGCAAGGCCGAGAATCATGGGCAGGTTGCGGTTGATTCCCGCAGCAGCGGGAAGCAGGAACTGGACAGCCAGGTATACGGCAATTACGATGGATATGGGGATAAACGGCTTATATGATATTGGGTGGGACCTGTCCTTCTCATGGTGGTCTGAGGGGATGGAACGCATAAATACCGCATATCCCAGGAATACGGCAAAGAGCGTTACGGGCAGCCCGGTGAGAAAAAAGACCCAGATCTCAATCCCTGCAAAGGCACAGGTCAGGATAACTCCAGGATACAGGGGCCATCCGTATTCCCAGATGTGGCGGAACCAGTAGTTCACTTTGGTCTTCGTAAGGGGGTTCACCCCGTCCGTGCCGTCAAACGAATCCAAGAGGGGTGCAGAAAAGAGTGCCCCTCCGGGCATGGGAAGCAGCCCGATGATCGCAGGCAGGAGGGCCATGGAAGTCTTGGTTGATACCCGGGAGCGGACATTCTTCACCAGAATATGCACTAAGCCGGTCTTTCCCATCTGGCCCGACAGGATGATCACCAGGCCCACCAGGATGATGAGGGTAATGGTATCCCAATTGCTGACGCTTTCGACGATGATCTCAGCAGAAGAACGGACCGTCTGACCCGACCACAGACCAAATAGGATGGAACCTGCCAGCAGGGATGCAAATAGGTTTCTCGTCAGCTTGTTCACCACGATGATGCATCCCAGAGAGACAAGCAGTTTGACCAGCATCGGTATGTCCATGGAGCATTATAGCCGTATTTCCACCCGTGCATCCAGTCAGGGAGTGCCTGCTGCGCCTGAAAACGGTACATCATATCGTAATTCATGCAATGCCGAGGTGAGCGTGTCCAGATATGAGCTGGTCCTAAGCCAGGGGACCTCAGTCACTATGATGCGGCATGCTCAGCGAAGGAAGCCTCCCAGCAGGAATATGGTGGAGAATATCACCACGTCCTGGAGAAAATGGATGATCCATGACGGCAGGAATCCTCCGCTTTCATACATGCTTCTGCACATATACCAGCCGAGGACTGAACTCATGACTACCCCGATGATGCCCCCCGGAGCTCCCGCGTAATGGGCGATGCCGAAGTATACGGCGGCAACCAGGATGAGTTCGCGTTTGGGAAGGAGGTCCTTCAGCGGGCCGAGGATTGCGTTACGGTACACCAGGCCTTCACAGAAGGAGTTCACCAGGGCAAACCCTATGATAACCGGGAGGTACCTCCAGAGGTCCGCCGCGCCAGAGGGCAATGAAAATCCGGTTACGGTTATGAGGGTGAGCAGGGTCGTGCCCAGGGCAATGAGCACGGCGGAAATAAGTGAAAGCTTTCCCCAGCTGATTGCCCCCTCAGCAATCCCGAGCCAGCGGATACGTGATACGCCCGCATGCCAGTCTCCCGGCACCAGGTACACTTCACGAGGATTCTTGAACATAAACAGCAGCACGGCGGCAACCGGAATGATCCCGAAGAATTTCAGCAGTATGGAGCTGCCGAAAAAGGATACGAACATCCCGTAGTCAAAGAGAGATCTCCACCACTGGGAGGTCTCAACCAGAAAGACGATGACTTCAACTGAAACGATTGAAGCAAGGACGGCAAGGTACTTGCCAAGTGGGCGGGACCTTCCTGATGTAAGATAATACGCAGCCGCAGCGGCCAGGACTGCCGCTTTGACAACCCGCAGCCATAGAGACTGAACTCCGAAGAATTCCTTTGCCAGAATGTCGGGCAGCCATGAAGCTATGAGGGTGAATACAATCACCGATGGCAGATATCTCCTTTCCACCGAGACCTCCTCGCATGAAAGATGCTCTATACTAAGCCGTACTCGCGGATTCTGCAACAATATGTTTACTGCCCGCCGCTGCCGCCTTGCACTGATTCTCTCCTGACTATCCCTCGAAGCAGCCTGCCGAGCACATCTGACCCGGTGATGATCCGCTTATGCTCTCCCCACAGTATGATAAGGTCATCATCAATCACATCATCCTCCCGGTGCAGTGCCCTGACTTTCAGCCGGGGAATTACGCTCCCCAGGGGTGTATGTGCATCGGTCACCACAATAGGCCGGTGACACCATGCAAGGGGCATCCATCGTGCATCTCTTCCATGGATACTGCGCAGCAATCGGTCCGTGTTAAGCGCAAGACGGGGCTGTGCTGAATCGTCGGTGAGCACCGCCCACTTCATGCCCGATTTTCTGACCAGCTCCAGGAATCGCTCACCGGCCTCTGTGTGAATATCAGGGAATCGGGGCATTCCCTCAGAAAAGTCAATGCTGATAATGCTCTCCGGATGAATCTCCTCCCCTTCCTGTGACACAGGCACATCATCCAGGGCGAGGAAATTAATCGCTCCCCTGCCCTCGACCCTGTCGATATCGCTGTCGGCCGATGATGCATGGATATTGATCATCTCCTTGAAATCATGCTCACGATAGTACTGAATAGATTCCTTCCCCAGCCATCGGTCCAGCACCATGGCTGACGGTTTGGCCAGTGGATACAGCAGCACCCGGTATACCCACATCACCGGGGCAAGCCGGGAGGCCATGGGAAGCGCGTGGCGCGAGAAGTAGGCCTGGGGTATGATCTCGCCGATGAAGGTGATGACAAAGGTGGAGAAGAGAAACGCAGCAATACCGGTCATGACTGAGTTGGACAGCAACGCAAGCAGGACATTCACCGCAACGTTCCCCCAGAGGATGGTTGCCAGAAGAAGGTTCGCATCATTCCTGAGGGACTGCACTCTCCGGGCATGGGGGTTATGCTTTGCAGCCTCGACTTCCAGCTTCAGCCTGGATATGCTGAAGTAGGCCAGGTTGAGTCCCGACAGCATGCCGGACTGGGAAATACAGACTATGATAGCTGCCCACGTCATTGCTTCCATGGCGTTACCTCATTCACAATGTGATGCAGGCAAGTATACCAAAAAGATGTGATGTTCCCTAGCATCTTGCACTGAGTGAACAACCACCGATGAGGCGGCGTCTTCACAAGCGGCCGATAAAAAGAGTCCAAATTCTTCTCTGTTATCTTCATCCCGCTGCTCATGCTCTTCTTGATGCTTTACAGCCATACCCCATCAGCAGATGTTCTGTCTATCGGTCAGATGAATTTCTCTCATACATTCTCCTTTGCAAGAGAATATGCAGGGGATATGAGCCGGATGATCCATAATTGAATCAGCCAGATACGATTTATGGAACTGGGTATGCCATACAGCAAAACCTTTCTCTTCGAGTCTATAGGGATACCTGCATCACATAGCGGTGATGATCAGAACGTAAGGAACAGCTTGCTGGGTTGAGAGGCAGATGACTGTCTTTTATGTATCAAGAAGCCAGTCAGGAAGATACTGGCGAATGATACCGTCTTCGCTGCTTTTCGGCAGGTTGTCCATTGTTAAAAGCAATTTAGGATAATTATCCTTAACAGCATAAAAAGGCCGGAGTTCCCTTTCCCGCATAGTTTCGTCTGCTAAAAGATAGGCGACTTGAATATAGAGGGTATCTGATCTGCGGCGAGCAATAAAATCGATTTCATACATATCAACTTTTCCAATGCTTATCTTATATCCACGGTGCATCAGTTCAATACAGACAATATTTTCAAGATAGGCGGATATCATGGAATCCTTGTAACCGCTAAAGGCATGTCCCAAACCGATATCAGTCAGATAGTATTTTTCGCTCACTTCAAGAAGTTTTTTTCCTTTAATATCAAAGCGGGGAACTTTATAGATGATGCAGGCTTCCTCCAGATGTCTCAGATAATTATATACTGTTTCATGTCCTAGAGAGCGCTGCTCCTTTTTAAAATAATCAGCAATTTTTCTTGCGGAAATAATGTTTCCAATATTACTAAACACAAACAGCACGATCTTTTCAAGCAATGCTATGTTACGGATATTATTGCGCTTAATCACATCCTTCAGCATCACGCTGTCCCGAACAGCTGTCAGATACTGATATATCCAGGTCTCTTGGAAGTCAAGATGATGAATACCAGGCATTCCTCCAACACGCAAAAATTCGTCAAAGAAATTGTTCTCAGCTGTTTTCCCATGCCGGAAATATGCAAATTCTGATAACACTAAAGGGTATACCGGGATTTCAATATAACGTCCTGTGAGCAGGTCAGCCAAGTCTCCAGCCAGTAGTTTTGAATTTGATCCTGTAATAAAAATATCAGCATCAGCTTCAGCAAGGAATGAATTAATTGCTTTCTCCCATCCTGGTATTTCTTGGATCTCATCGATAAACAGGTACAACTTTTCCCCAACCGCATTTATGAATCCTCGTTCACGCTTGCGAACCATCTGCCTAGGGTTTATACTGTGACCCTATTCATGTACCGTAGGAGAAGAATCCATGAAGCGCATGAGCACTGCCAAAACCCTTATTACCGCAGTCATTCTGGCTGCAGCGTCCCTGGTGCTGCTGACCGGATGCCTGCCTGGAGACGGGACTGACCTCCCTGATAAGCCCGCAAACTTTCTCATGGGCATCTGGCACGGCTGGCTGGCGCCGATTTCACTCATCCTCAGC
>SKXS01000048.1 GCA_007128345.1 Spirochaetia bacterium | reverse complement strand
TAGTTACACACTTCAGGATCCCGGTTTGTGCACTGAGAGATGGGAACTTGAATATATCAATGTATGGGAGTATGTAAACAGGAGTTTTGTACATACAGAATTGCTGGTCTTCACTTGATATTCCTTTCAATATCTCATGTTCTTGTAATCAGTCAGGATAGGTGACTCATCTTCTGAATGCCTGCATCATTATCATGGAGTGGGAATGTACATAAGTCAAGCATTTTTTCAATTATTACCAAGTAAACACCTTTTAATAACTTACTATAGTTGTATTATATTTATATATTTTTACAATATTTACTATTCCTTAATGAGTTTCACTACACTGCACCTCTGCCTTGACAGATATCCTTCAATACTTGATAACTTATACAAACGGGTATGCTGCTGCACTGGAGGCTTGATTGCGCAGACAGATTACAGCTGGAGAGGTGGCACGGTTTCTTGAGGCGTGGATACGTTTAGCCATGGCAGACGTACGGCTTCGCGTGCTCCCCTACCGGTACAACCGCAGACTCCTGGAACCGGGAGTTCCCCTGGAGGTTTCTTCCAGCACTGCTGTTACAGACAGTAGTGCCTTTGAAAAACGCCTGGCATCTATGCTCAGGGACGTGAATCGGGCTGCTCACCGCCAGCTCTTCTTTAATATGTCGTGCCTGCGCAAGGCAATAGTTATCAGGGAAAAACTAAGGAACATGGGAGTCAGGACCGTGCTTGTATACGGAGCAAAACAGAACCAGGAAGCAGGACCGGCATGTGTGTCCACACACGCATGGCTTGAAGTAGTTGCTCCCGAGCAGGTGAAAGGCATGGTGATAGATCCCTCATCGCTGTCACATCAGTTCAGCAGGCTCAAAGGAAGAGCCAGGCAGGTTCATAGAAAATGAGAACTGTGTATGTGCTGACTTCAGTTATTGTATGTATGGCTATACTCCTGACAACGGGGTGCCAGCTGCTGTTCCCCTCCAAGCCCTTCATTATACGCGCCGACGGATCTGCCATCGTCCAGTACGGGGATTATCTCTACCTCCTGGGAGGCATGGACGAGGATTCAAGATATCTTAAGCAGGTGCTCATCGCTGTTATCCAGGACCCCGAAGACCTGTCATCACTGAAGTGGGAAGCAGGGACTGCTCTCCCGGATCAGCTTGCATTTTTCTCAGCGTTTGCAGCGGGAAGGAGACTCTACATCATCGGCGGAGAAAATGATGCCGGACCGCAGCGATCCATTTACTATACCTACATCAATGACGACGGAAGTCTTGCATCCCCATGGAGGGTGAACCCCGTCAGCCTGCCCTACCCCCTTTCCCGGATGGGCTTCGCTCTCCATGATGGTCGGATCTTCCTCGCGGGAGGGTGCACTGATTCTGGTTTGAGCGATTCAGTCATTCATGCCCGCATTTCGCCGTCAGTGCATATAGGGCACTGGTATGAAAGCACTGAAAGACTGCCGACTCCGCGTTACCATACGTCAGCCCAGGTCATGTATGCACCTGAGGCACGTCTGACTGTCGCCGGCGGAATCGATGCATCTGACGAGGTTCTGGATGACCTAATATCATATGCAATAGGTACCTACGGTAAACTCGAAGCACCGGTCAGCCACGGTGATATGCCGGAAAAACTCTATGACCCCATACTCTCTCCGGAACCGGGAAGCATCACTGTACTGGGAGGATACTCTTCTTCAGGGGAGCCGCCTGCAGGCACCTACCGCTTTGACTTCAGCGCATCCTCATGGACAGCACATGGGTCTGCCTTTTATGCATCGGGGCCCTGGAACGTACGCAGCAGAGGAAAGCTCTGGGCACCTGCTGCCGGTTCCGATACGCTTTCTTTTATTTCCCATGCAGAGCTCTTTGCACCGAGTGTGCCGACACTCTTTCCAGGTTCCGGACTGGTGGGTGACAAGGTACGTCCTGTTGTCATCAGCGAGCCCGGGAGCACCGTATATTTCAGTATCGACGGGAGTACGTGGAATACCTCAGTGCCATCCATCTCCGGCGACACCGCTCTGCTGGTGCAAAGCAAACGAGACGGTACCTATTCACCTGAAGTCACCCACATCTACAGTACGCAGACCCTCGGACTTGCGATCTTCATCAGCGGCACCATCAGTCTGCAGGCTTCTTCAGAGCCTGAATTCCAGTTTCTGCAGATGGGAAGCAGCACCAGTGATCAGTGGAAGAGGATTATCCTCACCTCCCGTGAGGATCTCATGATGTACTGGAAGGACAGCCGGACATGCCAGGCATACTCGGCTGCAGCAGCGCTTACCCTCTATGAATTTGACCTGCATACAGAAGTGCTTGACCGGTTTGGTGATCCCGTGCGCGGCAGGAGTTCTGATACAGACAGCCCGATTCAGCTCACGCTGAACCCAGGTACATTCTATCTGCATATACAGGCAGATGCGCAGACGACCCTAGGGCTCTCCCTCAACAGGGTGCAGTAATGGATGGAATCATAGTATGAAGGCGTACGCGGGATTCGGCATGAAGATCTTCTCGGAGATACCCCTGAGGCTGCCGCCGGCACATCAGGAAAACCATGAGGTCCGGGTATGCCGCGGAAGTGCAGCTGACCACATACCCGAACCGTTTCAGACCGGGTCAATCACATACGGGTTGGGAGAACACAAGGATACCGTGCTCATCCGCATACCTGGCTATGTCCGGATGCGAATTGAAGGGGATGCACAGGTATGGGTGGAACCTGCTGAAGGGGTTGATCCCCTGCTGCTTTCCTCGTGTATTACGGGAATTGCTCTGCTTGTTGTACTGAAGAAGCAGCCTGTGCTCACCCTGCACGGCAGTGCCGTTGTTTCTGAAGGTTCTGCATATGGGTTCATAGGTGATCAGGGCAGCGGCAAGTCCACAACCGCTGCGGCTTTGTCGCATCAAGGATTCAGGGTGCTCTGCGATGATGTCACCCCGGTGCTGCCTGGTGATACTCAGCCTACCGTAATTCCAGGAATCCCTGTGCCCAAACTGCTTCCTGATGCGCTCAGGTTTTTCGGGGGAGAGCCTGAAGCTTCCGCTCACCTCTTTGACGGCATTGACAAGTACCATGTCACAGTAAATGGGTCAAGGGATCCAGCACCGCTCAAGGCTCTCTTCGTGCTTGAACCCTCCAGTACCTGCAGTTCTGCAGAAATTGAACTGATCCAGGGTATCCGCAAGATCAGAACTATCTTCAGTCATGTTTCAGTGCTTCGAGGACTTGAGGACGGCCAGGAGGTGTTCTCCCGAGCATCTTCAGCTTTTGGCAGGATACCTCTCTGGAGGATCTCACGCCCGGAGGACATGCATACCCTGGATAGGGTCGTTCAACTGGTCATATCACAGATGAGCTGAAGACCGAAGAAAAGCACGGGCTATCGTAAGTCCGCTGACCGGTCGTGGCTGATCCTGTAGAGTGACAGAATTCTCTGGTGGGCCGATGCCGCCTTCCCATGGTCAAGGATAATCTTCCTTCCCCTCGTGTTCTCTAGAATTGTATGGGAACCGGTGTTTTCCTCAATAAGCTCAATGAGCTGCTCCATGCTTCTTACCGGGATTCCGTTCACCTGGTCAACTATCCAGAAGAAGACATCTTGGTAGCCGTCATTGATATCAGCTGAAAGCACCCGGGAAATGACGATCACCTGCTCACCAGGAAACTGGGGAATCCCGTTCAGGTACAGCGACACCACATCCACCGGAGCTATATTGAACCAGTTGTCGCCCCAAATCCTGAGCAGGTTCTTAGAGAGGGGCGAAAACACAAATCCTCCGTAGATGTAGTATGTCGGCAGCACATCATACTGCTCGAGCGGCACAAGGCGGTGGTCATCTGCTGGGCTGGCTAGAAGAATGTCAAGAGAAAGGATTTCTCCTTCCCTGAGTATGCTGACAGTGACTGTCTCCCCTATCCTGCGTTTCTGCACCACATAGGACAGGGAAGTCCGTTCACGGGGACGGAATTCAACCGTCCCGTCATTGAATACCTGGTAACTGCCTATGGTCAGCAACACATCACCTGGAAAGATATTCCCATCAGATGGTGATCCCGGTACGACATCAGTGATGAGCATTCCTGTCTGGTCCGGCTCCATCAGGTAGTACCGGCGCAGATCGGCATTCTCCATTCCCTGCTTCACCAGTCCCAGGCCTGGAAACCCTTGAAGATCTCCGGCGGCGGCATGCTCCAGGAAACGCTCTACGATGGGAACCGGCACCATGTACCCGATATTCTGTGCTTGTGGGATGGACTGCATAGTGATGCCGACAATCCTGCCGTCAGCTATCACAGGCCCGCCGCTGCTGCCCGGGTTGATTGCGGCATCTATCTGTCCAGCAAGAAGATAAGATGAACTGTGAACGTATGGACGATGCTCAATCCTGGAGACTACCCCCTTGGTGATGCTCAACGCGTCTCCGCCCAGTGGGTACCCATAGACGGATACCTCCTGGTGAGCATCCGGCAATGCTCCGAACTTAAGCGGTTCGATACCGTCAAAAAATGACGCATCGACCACCTTTACAATAGCCAGATCCGACTGGTGCTGTACGGCATGGACGTACGCCTCATAGCGCTTGTTGTCTCCATAGCGTCTCACCTGCAGAAAGGTTACATCGCTTACAATGTGGGCGTTGGTAATGATGAGCCCGCCGTCGATGACAGCTCCGGATCCTGAACGAGTTCTTGGGCCCTTCATGCTCCAGGGATTATAGTAGTCAGGTTCGTTGTAGGCGGCATACACCTTGACGACTGCCTGCCTGATATGTGTTTCGATGTTTTCTTCCGTATCAATGACATAGTTTTCTGAAGCACCCAACGGAAACAGTGTTCCCGCGGTTGCCAGGAGTACTATGGACATGATCCGTGAAAACGTGGGGATATTCATAGCAGTTCTCCTTCCATGCACAGCCTACCACGGCCAGAGGCAGTCCACAAGTGAAGTGTCATCTATTAAAGCAGGAACCTGCCGGAAATAGTTAGCCTGCTTTGAGGCTCTCTTATAGTCTCCCGGCTTCAATGATCCGCTGGAGGAACTGCCGTGTGCGTGGATTCTGGGGATTCGAGAAAAGTTTATTTGGTTCATCCTCCTCAAGTATTCTGCCCCCCTCCAGAAAGCACACGCGATCAGCCACATCACGAGCAAACCCCATCTCATGGGTTACAATCACCATGGTCATTCCCTTGGTCTTGAGATCCCTGATAATCTTCAGCACCCCGCCGATAAGCTCCGGGTCCAGGGCGGCGGTGACCTCGTCAAGGAGCAGCACATCGGGATTGGTAGCCAG
>SKXS01000284.1 GCA_007128345.1 Spirochaetia bacterium | reverse complement strand
ATGTAGGCGATAAATGCTTCACGTTCAGCCTCAGCGCTCTCCCTGCGTAAATCGGGCAGTCCTGCATCAGCTGAAGGCAGGTACTGCCTTCCCAAAGAGAGGTCTTCATCAATATCACGAATAAAGTTGATATACTGCATGGCACGGCCGAGTCTGGATGCGGCAAAGTCAGCTGCTTCGGGCAGTTCCATGATTCGTGCCATGAAGAGACCTATAACTTCTGCAGATCCATATATATACTTCAGTGTCTCATCCAGTGATTCGTACACCTGTTTGGTCAGGTCCATCTCCATAGAAGTGAGAAACGCTTCTGTCCAGGCTGGGTTAAATGAACGTCTCTTTTCGAGCTCAATGAATGAGTCGATGATTCGGTCCCCCGAGGGCTTACCTGTACTGCTGGCTTTGCGGTACATCCCGCAGAAACGCTTGAATCCTTCCGGCTGCTGGGGGATGGTGTCAACAAAATTATCTGCGACCCTGACAAACCCGTAGAGTATGGTTACATCATCTCGCACCGGTTTTGGGAAAAATCGGGAACTGTAGTAGTAGGTTCTGCTTCCTGCACGGAATATGTGTTCATGGTGCTCATGGACCATAGGCGCTCCGGATCTCGTTTGCAGCAACCTCTGATGCGATAAGGACCATGGGAACTCCGACACCGGGATGGGTATACTGCCCCGTGTAGAAGAGATTACGGACCTTTTTACTGCGGGAAGCAGGTCTGAACACTGCAGTCTGGCGAAGTGTATGGGAGAGCCCCAGTGCAGTCCCTTTGAATGCGTTATAGTCCTGTATGAAGTCCCGGTGAGAGTATATGCGTTTGACAAGAATATCCTGTTTCAGGTCCTCGCCGGTGACTTCACGCACATGATCAATGATATGGTCGAAGTAGGCCTCGCGCTGTTCTTCAGAATCGGCAAGTCCCGGGGCTGTCGGTACCAGGATGAAGACGTTCTCGCACCCTTCAGGAGCAGATGATGCATCTGTCTTGGATATGCAGCTGAGGTAGAAACAGGGCTCCATGGGCCACTGGGGATGCTTGAATATCTTGTCGAAGTGGGTTTCCCAGGGATCGCTGAAGTAGAGATTGTGGTGCTCCAGACCTGAAAGCCTGCGGCCTATTCCCAGGTAGGCTATGAACATGGACGGGGCAACTACCCGTTTATCCCAATAGGAGGGTATATAGGTTGCCGCCTGTGGAGGGAGAAGTTCGCATTCTACGTGACGGTAATCTGCCCCGGAGACGACGATGTCGACGCTGAATGATCCTTCTCGGGTATGCACAGCAGTAGCCTGGTTGGCCGTTACCGATATGCTGGTAACTTCCTGATTCGTCTGGATATCCACACCCATTTCCCGGCAGAGTTTCTCCAGTCCCTGGGCAACTCCCGCCATCCCCCCCTGGGGAAAGTACACTCCCAGGCCCAAATCCACGTGGGACATAATGGAATAGAGTGCGGGCGCATCTACAGGACTGGTTCCCAAGAAGACCATGGCATATTCGAGGATCTGCTTTGCCCGTCTGTCGCTTACAAAGGTGCTGACAAACGAATCGAGTTTCTTGAACACGTCAAGCTTCAGGCCTTCAAAGATGATCCGTCTGTTGAAGAAATCAGTGAGATGCTTGTAGTCTCGATAGAGAAATTCCTTCATGGCTATATGGTATTTGTAGGTTGCCTGGTCAATATAGCGCTGCAGGGCCGCACCACCGCCGGGTTCGAAGGAGTCGAAGAGCTTGATGTTCTCCTGCAGATTCGGCGAGAGGCAGGCATGATCACTGGGACTGAAGAACACCTTGTAGTAGGGATTCAAAGGCAGCAGACCATAGTAATCCTCCCTGTTTGCCTGGAACAGGGAAAAGTACCGGTCAAATACCTCCGGCATTAAATACCAGGAGGGCCCCATGTCAAAGGTGAACCCATCGGATACCCAGTTTCTGGCCCTTCCGCCGGTCTGGCCGTTCTTCTCAAGGAGAGTTACCTTCCATCCGTCCCGGGCAAGTAATGCAGAGCAGCTCAATCCCCCGTATCCGGCGCCTATCACAACTGCGTGTTTCTTCATGAACCCTATCCTAACAAATACCTGCATGGTTTGCAATAAAAATGAATCTGATGACTGCACAGGCTGCATGATATTCATAATCCCATGACCCATGTAAAAAAGGCATACAGCAATGGATCAACTTGATGAATCCAGATAGTGAACTGCTGAATTCAAACAGCAATCCAGTCCAGTGAAACCGCATCAGATCTGGTGAATACCGATGCAGCTATTTATTTTCCAGAGATGCATAGAGCTGTTGAATGAGTAAAAGAGCAGGTTCACACTTGATTCTTGCCGATTAGCCGCTGCACGTACATAAGGATAGTGCATGATTTTCCATTGGCGCATTGGACGCATATACATACTGCCAGAAGCAGAAGATCAATATCTGCTGCTCTCTGTGCTGCCGTGGATGCAAGGGTATGCTAGCTGGAAAAGGTGATGCTCCACTCCATATGAGCGACTTGCTGTACTGTCTGGTACACTGAACAGTACCGTGAGGCAATGTCGAATGCACGGGTCAGCTTCTCTTTATCGCTCCCCCCGGTAACTGCTGCATTAATGCTGCAGTGCTTCAGGGTTGTGGGAACTTCATCGCGCTTTTCCCCGCTCACCGTGAGATCAACCCGTTCCCAGGTAAGCTTCATCTTCTGACAAACTTCTTCAAACGTTGCATTGAGGCAGCTTGCCAGGGCAAGCAGCAGCAGGTCATACGGTCTTACCTTGCCCTGCGCAGCTCCAATGGAGACCTCCGTCCCCAGCGACGTCCTGCCCATCCAGCCATCCTGGCCTGCTGAAAAAGAAACAGTGTGGGAAGTTCCCATGGCTTGACCTCCTGTTATCCATGGAAGAAGCAGCGGATGCCGGTAAACACCATGGCAATGCCGTGCTCATCGCATGCGTCAATAACTTCCTGGTCCCTGACGGATCCACCTGGCTGTATTATCGCACGGATACCCGTTGCTGCAATTTCGTCAATACTATCCCGGAAGGGAAAGAATGCATCGGAGGCAAGCACAGCTCCATCGGTTACCGGTGTCTTCTGCAGGGCTATGCGTACTGCATCCACCCGGGATACCTGTCCGGGTCCAATTCCCTGGGTTATCCTGTCTTTGGCTGTGAGTATTCCATTGGACTTCACATGCTTAAGTACCTTCCAGGCAAAGAGCATATCCTCTGTCTCCTGGTCGTCGGGGGTCCTTTTCGTAACAGTCTGGAGTTCCTCCTTCCCCACTGCCGAAGTGTCTGCATCCTGGAGCAGCAGTCCCCCTGACACGTACTTCCAGACCTGCACCTGTTTAAGAGGAGATATCTCACCGGTCTTCAGGATGCGCAGCTGTTTCTTACGCTTGAGCATGTCCAGAGCCTTGGGATCGTAGTCAGGAGCGATCATGATCTCAAAGAAGAAATTCCTCAGGTATGCTGCGATTTCCTTCGTACATGTCCGATTGACTGCAATAACACCTCCAAAGGCTGAGAGCTTGTCTGCTTCAACTGCACAAGTGAGCGCTTCGGTAATATCATCACGCTGCGCAACTCCGCAGGGGTTGGCATGCTTCACCACCACGCATGCAGGCTGGGAGAACTCCCTGAGTGTCAGCAGCGCCCCGTCCGCATCGTTGATATTGTTAAAAGACAATTCCTTGCCTCCGAGCACTTCAGCGTTGAGCACAGAAAGGTCATCCCGCTTGTCTGGGGGAAGCACAGCTCTATAGGAAGCTGAGCGCTGGTGCGGGTTTTCTCCGTATCGGAGGGACTGATGCCTGGTGAAGGTGCAGGTAATTGCTTGGGGGAATGGATCATCGGTAAGGTATGACTGGATGAGCGCATCATAGGAGGCGGTATGCCTGAACGCTGCAGCTGAGCAGGCTCTCCGCGTCTCAAAGCTCACACCGCCATGGTCTGAAAGCTCATCAAACAGCGGTCCGTATTGTGATGTATCCGTGAGCACCGTCACCCAACCGACATTCTTGGCGGCAGAGCGAATCATGGTCGGTCCTCCAATATCGATTTGTTCCATAGCAGCGTCAACAGAGGCAGATGGCTCCTCAATTGTTTTTGCAAACGGGTAGAGATTGCATACTACCAGATCGATCCATTGGATGCCATGAGATTGTGCATCTCCATCGTGGCGGTCCCTGAGACCAAGGATTCCGCCATGAATCATAGGATGGAGGGTCTTCAGCCTGCCGTTCATCATTTCAGGAAACCCGGTAACTTCAGAAATCGATGTTACCGGGATGCCGTTGCCTGCCAGCAGTGCGGCCGTTCCGCCTGTAGAAATGATTTCGATACCCAGCCCATGAAGGGCTTGAGCCAGAGATACGATGCCTGTCTTGTCTGAAACAGACAGCAGCGCCCGTTTGATCGGTACTATTTCTTTATGCATAACACCCTCCCTATACCAAAAATCGATTCTCTGCAAAAATCTTCACCGCTTCAATGAGCACGTGCCCCTCCAAATCCTGAACCCTCTGCTTCAATGCAGCTGCTGTATCATCAGGGAAAACAGGACACTTCTTCTGCATGAAAACCGGTCCGGCATCCACATCCGGGGTAACGAAGTGAAGCGTGCATCCGCTCTCCCGGCGGCGTGCATCAAGAACCTGCTGATGCACATCCATATCCATTCCCCCGGCGAAATCGGGCAGCAGTGACGGATGGATATTGAGCACCCGGCCGTTCCATGTCTCGCAGAATTGCGGTGAGAGAATCCTCATGAATCCGACGCACAGCACCAGGTCTGCCCGATAGGCGGTCAGTATGGATGCTAATTCAGCATCAAAAGCTTCACGGGACTTCTTTTTTCCCAGGGCGTCTTTTGTGTTTATCCAGATGCCTGGAATTCCATGCATACTGGCACGTTCTAGAATATAGGCGTTTTTCCGGTCAGATACCACCACTTCAAGCGCAGCTTCTTTGCCGAAATCCTTCAGCTCATTGATGAGAGGCTGCAGCGATGTGCCCTTGGTGGAACCCAGTACAGCAATACGGAGCGGTCTTCCGCGAAGTTCATCCATATGACGGATTCTCCGTTCCACAAGCTCACGGGTGCCGATATCCGGCCGGTAGGTCAAACTGCCCTTAGTTTGCTGAATATACGATTCAGCAAGTTCTTGAGCCTCTTCTATAGTTTTACCCAAGGCGGTAACAGCAAGGGTGCGGGAACCCAGGGTCACCAGCTCTTCTTCTTCACAGTGCAGTGACCCATAGAAGAGGTAAACATTCTTGGGTGGGGCATGGGGTACGGGTAT
>SKXS01000087.1 GCA_007128345.1 Spirochaetia bacterium | reverse complement strand
TAAAGCTGCGGTCAGGCACTTGATACGCAGCATCATCACTAGTACAGTATAGTACCTAATTATGCGGTATGCATCAATCACATTGGACAAAAGTTAAAACGGCGGCAATGCTAGTACGATATTCAACAAACGGCCAAGGTCAAAGCAGGCCGATAGCAAACATATTTACCCGTGCTGAACACCATATAGACCCATCACGGATAGAGCCCAAAGCGATATGGATAATTGAGCGCCTGCGTCAGGCGGGGTTTGAAGGGTATATCGTCGGAGGTGCGGTACGGGACCTCATCCTCGGCAAGACCCCAAAGGACATCGATATTGCCACAAACGCGCATCCGAAGAAGATCAAGAAAATATTCTGGAATTCCCGCATCATCGGCAAGCGCTTCAAGCTCGTGCACATTCACTTTGCTCAGCTCATATTCGAGGTTTCCACCTTCAGGGCGGCAGCCAACGGCAACGAGCAGAACAACCTCTACGGATCAATGGAGGAGGATGCCCGCCGCAGGGACTTCTCAATTAATGCGCTCTACTACTGTCCCCTGGATGAGCAGCTCTTTGACTTTTTGGATGCCATGAAGGACTTTAAATCCCGGACCGTCCGATCAGTGGTTCCCCTGGAGACCACCTTCATTGAGGATCCGGTCCGCATGATCCGCGGCATCAAGTACGCCAACATCACGGGTTTCACCATGAGCTTCAGGCTCCGTAAGGCGGTGAAGCGGCATCGTCACGAGCTTAAGCGCTGTTCTTCCTCCCGGATGACTGAAGAGATTTTCAAAATCCTCCAGTCCGGGTGCGCATGCCTGATCATGAGGGACCTCATGAAGTACCGGCTCTTTTCCTCTATGCTGCCGGTGCTCCATGATCTGCTCCAGGGAGGAATGAGCAAGGGGCTCACTTCTGAGTTTGAGCGTTCCCTTTTAGCCCTTGATGCGCAGATTGCAACGGGAGCAGCTGTGCAGAAATCCCATATGCTTGCGGCGCTGGTCAGACCGTTTCTCGTCATCCCTGAGACCTATGAGAACACCTCTGAACTGTTTCGAGAGGTCTTCAAGCAGGTCAAGGATCTCATCAGCCCCATAACCCCGCCCAACCGGGACATCGAACTTGCTGTTTCAGACATATTTGAGAGTGAAGAGATCAAGGTGCCGAAGCATGCGGTCAGAAAGCCGAAGGTTCCTGTTGCCAGGCAGCATCACAAGCATGACGAGAAAGCCAGGAGCAGCCGGGTTAAGCGGAGGAGGAGACATCCTCACGGTAAAGCGAAGCAGAACACCCCGGGCGCATGAGTCCCTAAAAGAGGAGATGCCCTATGGAAGCTGATGCAGTCCGTACGTTCTGGAGGCACATGGGTGAAGGACAGTGGGATCGTGCGGCTGATATGCTTGATGCATCATGCACCGTGATCTGGCCGTGCACCGGGGAGGTCTTTACCAAGAACCACTTCATAGCAGTGAACCGGGCCTATCCCGGCAGGTGGGCAATCCATGTGGAATCCTGCGCGCAGACGTCTGAACATACGATATCAGTCGTCCGTGTGGAGTCACCTGACCATGCACAGGTGCACTATGCTGTATCGTTCTTTACCTTCACCATTGAAGGCCTGATCAGGGAAATCAGAGAATACTGGAGTTCAGTAGATAGCCCGCCTGAGTGGAGGAGGGGAGTCTAGACCCAGTCGTCAATCTCTATGTGCACCTGGGATACGATCACCCCGCCGTAGCGCTCCATACTGTCGGCTATGTACTGCTGGAGCTCCTTGAGTATTCCGGATATCTGGGACTTCATGGGCACCTTGAGCTTCACCGTAAGGGTGTATCCGTCGGGGTCATTTTTGACAAGCACCTTCTTCACCTTGATGGTTTCGTCAAATTCGTCGAGACAGTGCACCACCATCTGTCCAAGAGCCGCTTCCGATATGGTGATCTTTCCCCGGTTGCCGAATTCGGGCCGGACGATGGTCTTCTCGAAGACCTTCTTCTTCCAGGGGATCGGAAGGCGTTTCTTGAAGAAGATGCGCATGGAGTCATAGACGATCTGGGGATGGTTCCTGGTGATTTCAATGGTGGGGACCGGGATGACATGCTTGCCCTCGCTCGTGCGTATCTGCACGGCGGTCTCGATCTCTTCTTTGCTGGCAAATTCCTCAATCTTGAATATCTTGGTGGGGGCGGGGAGCTTAAGCCGATTTGCGATCTTGAAGGTCATCCGCTCTGAAGTGCCGAGGATGAGGATACGTTTGAAGTGCTGCTTCTGCAGCTCCTCTATGACCTCCTCTCTCTGGTCATCGTTGTCGAAAAGGGCCGTCTTGATTGCCTTGAGGAAGACCTGCTCGCGCTTGGCGGACTTGCCTGCCAGGATCTTGTCTCCCCGTATAAGCAGGCCGTCATCGATGATCAGTTCTATCCCGTACTTTTCAGCCACCAGCTTCGAGCGGAAGCTCTTTCCGGTGCCGCTGCGTCCTACCAGAGCATATACGGTTTTGCCTTTCAGTTTCCAGATCCATCTGCGGAATATATTACTCATTACCAGTGCTTCACTTGCTCTTTTTTTTGACTATAGATTATTTCTGATGATTTGTATACAGCATAGTGCATGTTGTTTACAGAGGGCAGTACAATGTTTATAATGACCTATTGAGTACACCATACGAAGGAGATGCACCGTACATGGCCAGACTTCTGACCTTCAGGAGAGGAGGGGTCCATCCTCCAGAGAAAAAATCCCTCAGCAGGGGTGAGCCGATCTCCCGCTGCCCGGATCCTGAAACCCTGATTATTCCTTTTGCCCATCATCTCGGCGCCCCAGCCAAGCCCCTGGTTTCTCCAGGCGATGAAGTGAAGCCGGGAGATAAGATCGGTGAATCAGCAGGATTCATCTCGGCCCATGTGCATACCCCCATGGGAGGGAAGGTGAAGGAGATCCGCAGCGTATACTTGCCCGCCGGATTTGCTTCCCCCGCCGCAGTCATTGAGGCTGATCCCGGGTCTTCCTGGTCCGGGACTGACATGGGCGAGGATGCCTGCGCTTCCATGGATCCCAAGGAGATGATCTCCCGTGTGCAGGAAGCCGGGATTGTCGGCATGGGAGGAGCTGCCTTCCCTGCCCACGTGAAGTTCATGATACCCAAGGGCAAGCAGGCGGAGTACCTCATTATCAACGGGGTTGAATGCGAGCCCTATCTGAACGCGGACAATCGCCTTATGATCGAGCGCACCGATGACGTGCTTTCAGGTGCAATGTACATACAGAAGATGATAGGGGCTAGAGAGGTGATCATCGGGATTGAATCAAACAAGCCCGAGTCCCTGCAGGCGATGACGCAGGCGGTCAGCAGCCGCAGGCTTCCCTTAACCGTGCGCTCCCTCAAGGTGCGCTATCCACAGGGAGATGAGAAGCAGCTTATCGAGGCGCTGCTCAAGCGGGAGGTTCCCTCAGGCGGACTGCCCATAGACATCGGAGCCGTGGTGAGCAACGTGGGGACCGCCTTAGCCGTCTATGAAGCCCTGCGTATGGGAAAACCGCTGATGGAGCGGGTGCTCACTATCTCCGGAGAGGCCGCATCAGACCCGAAGAACGTGCTGGTGAAGGTGGGGACACCCATCAGCCATGTGATTGAGCATGCCGGGGGATTCAGCTCCCCCCCTGACAAGGTGGTCATAGGCGGCCCGATGATGGGCTTTTCCATCTACGACCTCAGCACTCCGGTGATGAAGGGCACCTCGGGCATCCTGGCTTTGACAAAACACCAGGTGAACCAGGCATCCCGGACCCCGTGCATATCATGCGGGCGGTGCGTACAGGCATGCCCCATGGGGCTTAATCCCACTAAGCTCTACAAGCTGATAGATCATGGAAACTACGATGAAGCGAAGCAGCGCTTCCTGCTGGACTGCAAGGAGTGCGGCTGCTGTTCGTACATCTGTGTAGCCAAGATACCCCTGGTCCAGGGCATGCGCTGGGGCAAACTGATGCTGAGGAAAAAACAGTCATGAGTGAACAGAACCTTTTTCTCGTGGAGAGCTCTCCGCAGATACGGCACAGGGATTCCACGAGCTCCATCATGTGGCAGGTGAGCATCGCCCTTATGCCCGCAGGGATCTGGGGAATCTGGGTATTCGGTATCCGTTCCCTTCTGGTCATCGCAGTCTCCATAGCGTCTGCCGTCGGCTTCGAGTATCTGGCTGCGCGGAGCATGAAGCGAAGTACCGTAAGCGACGGAAGCGCATTTCTCACGGGGCTTCTTATCGGATACAACATGCCGCCGCTGGTGCCCCTGTTCATACCCGTGGCTGCGTCGGCGTTCGCTATCCTGGTAGTTAAGTGGGCATTCGGGGGGCTTGGGGCAAACTGGATGAATCCTGCTCTCGCGGGACGGGTCTTTGTCTTCTTCTCCTGGACCAGCGGCATGAACGCCTGGAAGCTTCCACGGACCATCCAGGCCGCAGACGGGGTCTCATCGGCAACGGTCTTGGGAAGCCTCAAGACCCTGCTCATGGATTTTTCCGGCGAAGCATCAAGCGCTGTCGGCATGCTGCGCTATCACGAGTATCCCGCAAGCGCTATCGGACAGCAGATATCCTCCTGGTTTGACCGGGTGATGCAGATGCGCATATCTGCCTATACCGTTGATCTCGCGGTAGGGAACGTGCCCGGGTCCATCGGGGAGGTTTCAGCAGTGCTGCTGATCATAGGAGGCATCTACCTGCTGGCAAAAAACATCATTACCTGGGAGATACCGGTGACCTACATTCTCTCCTTTGCCCTGCTCATCTGGGCATTTGACGGGCTGAGGTTCGGCCAGGGACTCTTCAGCGGTGATGCAGCATTTCACGTGCTCAGCGGCGGGCTCATGCTGGGGGCGCTGTTCATGGCCACGGACATGGTGACTTCACCGGTCACCAGGAAGGGAATGATCGTCTACGGCATCGGAGCCGGCATGCTGACTTTCCTCATCAGGGTCTACGGTTCACTGCCGGAGGGCGTATCCATGGCAATTATCATCATGAATATCTTCGTACCCATGATCAACCGGTATATGCAGCCCAAGGTGTACGGAACAGCTGCGAGGAGGGGAAGCGCATGAAGCAGATAGTGATACCCGGTTTGAAGCTGGCCCTCATCTGCGCGATAGCGGCTATATCCCTCGGCTTCATAAACATGCTCACCCAGCCGAGAATCGAGGCGTACCGGGAGCAGCTCATCCTGGAAGCGCTCCAGGAGGTCTCGGGAGCTTATGAGGTGGGGCCGCAGCATGAACAGGACTACGAGGAAGTCTCTTTTGTCTACGACCTGCTGGAAAATGGAGAGGTCGCGGGGTATGTCATCAGGATCAAGGCTGACGGCTACGGGGGACCCATGCAGATCATAGCCGGCTATCTGTCCAACGGGAAGCTTCTGGATGCGAGACTCATGGAGAACGCTGAAACCCCGGGACTCGGCAAGCAGGCCGAGGATCCCGCATACATGGAGAAATTCACCGGGAAGGGCGCAGAGGACCCGATCCCGCAGCGCTCCGGCCAGCTCAGCGCTGAGCAGGCGGACTCGATCAGCGGATCAACGATCACCTTCATCGGCATAGCAAGGGCCCTCCAAAACGGGTCCGAGTTTGTCCGGAAGCTGGGGAGGTAGGATATGAATCATGAACTGACGAAAGGAATTTTCAGGGACAATCCGATTTTTGTGCTCCTCCTGGGTCTCTGCCCGGCACTGGGCGTATCGAGCATGGTGGTCAACGCCCTGGGTATGGGAGCGGGGGTCATCTTCGTGCTCTTAGGATCGAATATCTTTGTCTCGCTGCTGAAGAACTTCATCCCGCCCAAGGTGCGGATCCCTTCGTACATCGTCATCATCGCCTCGTTCGTGACCATCGTTGAGATGGTGATGGAGGCGTTCATGCCGTCGCTCTTCGCTAGCCTCGGGGTATTTGTCCCCCTCATCGTGGTAAACTGCATCATCCTCGGACGGGCTGAAGCGTTTGCAAGCAGGAACACCCTGAAGAACTCGGTGCTTGATGCCCTCGGCATGGGCATTGGATTCACCTTGGGGCTTTCCTTGATCGCCTTAGTACGGGAATTTTTCGGATCGGGGTCGATTACGCTGTTTCCCGTGGGTAATTTCGACGGAGTAATCAGAATACCCGTATTGAACAACTTTCCAGCCAGGATCCTGGCTCTAGCCGCCGGGGCGCTTTTAGTCATGGGACTGCTCAAGGCGTTCTTCAACTGGCTCACAGACAGAAAGGAGAGGGTACGCATATGAATTACCTAGGCATTCTCATCACCTACATATTCATCAGCAACCTGATCCTTACCCATTTTCTGGGACTCTGTCCGTTCATCGGGGTGTCAAAAAACACCGAGTCCGCTGTCGGCATGGGATTCGCTGTCACCTTCGTCATGTCCATTGCATCAGTGGTGACCTGGCTTGTGTATACCTATGTGCTCATTCCCCTTGATCTTGTCTATCTCCAGACGATTGCCTTCATCCTGGTCATCGCATCCCTTGTTCAGCTTGTGGAAATGATCATTCAGAAGATATCGGCTCCTTTGTACAAGGCGCTGGGTATTTTTCTGCCTCTGATCACCACGAACTGCGCGGTTCTGGGCATCGCCCTGATGAACATCACCAGCAACTATTCCATCCTGGAAAGCTTTACCGGGGGGATTGCCGCCGGGCTGGGGTTTATGCTGGCAATTGTACTCATGGCAAACATCAGGGAGCGCATGGACCTGGAATATGTTCCCAAGCCCTTTAGGGGCGTGCCGATGGCGTTTATATCGGCGGGACTCATGGCGCTGGCATTCATGGCCTTCGACCGGGTGCTCCTGACAAACCTCTTAGGATAAGGACTGAACGATATGCTGATGAACGTATTCTATGCATTCCTTTCAATTGCACTCCTCGGGGCCCTGCTGGGCATCGGCCTGGCCGTGGCTTCACTGAAGCTGAGCGTCAAGAAGGATAAACGCATATCCTCCGTGGAAGAATCACTTCCAGGCATCAACTGCGGCGCCTGCGGATATGCGGGATGTGCCGCATACGCGGAAGCCATCGTAGATAATGCGGAAGAGCTAACCCTGTGCAGTCCCGGAGGGAAGGATACCGCTGAAGCGCTTGCACGCATCATGGGGCAGGAGATCGACTTTTCCGCAATTAAACAGGTTGCCTTGGTGCACTGCTGGGGCAATGAGGAGACCAGGTCAAGCGACTTCCGCTATGAGGGAATTGAGGACTGCAATGCCGCCTTCATCTACTTCAGCGGAGCAGATACCTGCAAATATGGGTGCCTTGCACTGGGCAGCTGTATTCGTATATGCCCGGTCAGCGCCATCACGAAGCGTGAGGACGGAAGAATCCATGTAGACCGGAACATCTGCATCGCCTGCGAGAAGTGCGTGGAGGTATGCCCCACCAAGGTTATGCAGATGGTTCCCCACGACAGCGACTGGTATGTGGCATGCAACTCCCCCGACAAGGGAGCCATGGTGAGAAAGTACTGCAGCGTCGGCTGCATCGGATGCAGAATCTGCGAAAAGAAATTTGAGGACGGCGGATTCAAAGTGGATAACAACCTTGCCAGCGCACAGTATGACAGGCAGTACTCTCAACGGGAAGGTGCGGCAGAGGCGTGCCCCCCGAAATCTATCAGGATGATCGAGTAATCAGGAGATATGGAACTGAGTATCTGTCTTCTGCACAGCAAACCCCTCGGCACCCCGAAGGAGGAGCATGAATTTGCCCTCTATCACTGCTATCGTCCCGTCCTTACCTACCTCTATGCGAACCGTCACATCAAACTCTCCATGGCGCTCTCAGGTCCCATCTTCGATTGGATTGAGCATACGTATCCAGAAATAAATATGCTCATATCTGATCTGGTGAAGCGGGAACAGCTGGAGCTGCTTACCGGAGGATTCTACGATCCGCCGTTTCCGCTGATACCCATCAAGGATCGGGGGCTGCAGATCGAGAAGATGAACACCTTTCTGAGGCGTCGGTTCGGGAAGAAGCCTGCAGGGGCAGTGTCAGCTGAGCAGCTCTGGCAGTCAAGCATGGTTACCACTCTCAACAGCAGCGATATTGAGTATGTCATTCTCTACGACCCGGATGAAGAGCAGTTTGCCAAGCGACATAATAAGTGGTACGAACCCTACATCATGGTGGATGTAGGCAGGAGAATCACAATCCTTCCTGCTTCCTCGCGCATAAGCGCCATGATTCCTTCGAAAGAGAGCCATGCTGTGGCAGGGGCGGTTGACCTCGCCTTCCGTGAAACCGAAAGCAGCCGTATGTGCCTGCTTATCCACGCGGATGATATGGTCAGCTCGTTCATGCTCAAGGATCCGGGCAGCATGGTTGAGTACCTTGATGACCTGTTTACCCACCTGAAGCAGTACAACGTCAGCCTGATTTTGCCGAGAAACGCAGTGCGTTCGGCGGCGAAGACCCGTGGATATCTCCAGTCAGGATGGTACCACAGGTCCAGGATTACGGGCATACCTGCAGATTTCCACGAGGTGCTGAGCACCTATCCCGAGGCATACCATGTATACTGCAGGATCTACTATCTTCAGAAGCTGATCCTGGGGATCAAGAAGGACAAGTCGCGCAGAAAATCGGCTGACCAGGAGCTCATGAAGGCGCAGAGCAGCCACTACTTCTGGCCGGGAAGCACAGGCGGGATTTACCGGAATCTGCTGCGAAAGGAGCAGAACCGCCACCTGATAGAAGCCGAGAAGATTACCCGGGAGCGGGGCGTCTTCGTCACGTCGCTGAATGTGTGCGATTTCGATTATGACGGCCTGGATGAGTATGTGTACCGGGGGAAGCACATTACCGCGCTTATCGACACGAAGGGCGGCTCTATCAGGGAACTGGACTACCTCATCAGTTCCTGGAATTACATTGACACGTTCACCGGAAGCAGTACCGACCAATGCCTAGTCTCAGAAAACCCCTACCGCACGCATGTCCACCAGGGCTGTTTTACCGATCTCTTCTTCACTGAACCCCAGGCGAAGATCGCCGCCAAGTACGATGAACAGCTGTGTGCAAATTTTGAGCACGTCCCCTATATCACCAGCACCTATGATGATGATATGAAGTCCCTTGCTTTCAGCTGCGACTGCGCCCTGCCGTTTACCCGTGAGTCAGCTGAACTTTCACTGGAGAAATCCTACCGCTTTAAGTCCAACTCAATCGAGGCATACTACGTGCTGGAAAATACTGGCGAGACCAGTGTGTCATGCTGCTTCACCTGTGAAATGAACCTTTCCTTCGGGTATGAGGGTCCCGACTTTGTGGATATACATTCCATTGATTCAACATCGGTGAAGCGTCTTGATACGGATGAGCGGATGGCAAATGTGCGCTACCTGATGATTCATGACTTGGTCAACGGGACGCATATCGGCATCTACGCAAAGAACCGATTTCTGATTCTTACCGATCACTACAGCACCACCATACGAACCCAGTATGGTGAGGAGGATATTTACCAGCATACGGTCTTCAGGCCGTTCTGGCAGGTGCAGCTCGAACCGGGGGAGCAATGGACCAATACCATCGGGCTGCGCATAGAAAAGAGAAAGACCAATAGGAGAATCATCGAATGATTGAAGACATACAAGAAGAAGCTTTGGAACTCCATCGGATATGTACCCATGCATGGAGGGGTCTTTGACCCTGAAGTAAAGGAGAAACGGATCCTGGAGCTTCAGGAGCAGACTGCCGATGGATCGATCTGGCAGGACCGCGAGCAGGCGGCACAGGTCATTCAGGAACTCAATGATCTGACGGATCTCTTGGAACCCTGGCGTGATCTGAAGCATGAAATCGAAGATATTCTCGGATTTATCGAACTTGCCCTTGAGGAACCCGACGGACAAGCGTATGCCGGGGAGCTGGCAGAAAGACTCGTGGATGCGAAGAACCGTTTTCACTCCCTGAAGGCGTCTTCGGTGATGAGCGGGAAGTTTGACAAAAATCCGGCATTTCTTACCATTCATTCTGGTGCGGGAGGGACGGAGGCATGTGACTGGGTGCAGATGCTCTACCGTATGTACCTCAGGTGGGCTGATGCCCATGCCTTCTCATACCAGACCTTGGATATCCTGGAAGCAGAGGGGGGGATCAAGTCGGTAACCGTGGAGATTACCGGAAAACATGCATACGGATATCTTAAAGGGGAGACGGGCATTCACAGGCTGGTACGTATATCCCCGTTTGACTCCAACAAGCGGAGGCATACATCCTTTGCTTCAGTGCATGTGTCGCCGGTAATCGAAGATGAGATTGAGTTCGAGATTACCAGTGAGGACATACGGGTGGATACCTACCGTGCATCCGGCGCAGGCGGCCAGCACGTGAATACCACCGACAGTGCAGTACGTATCACCCACCTGGAAACGGGCATTGTGGTGCAGTGCCAGAATGAACGGAGCCAGCATAAGAACCGTGCGGTAGCCATGAAGATGCTCACCTCCCGGCTCTATGCCTACTATGAACAGAAGCGTGAAGAGGAGCACGCAAAGCATGCGGCTGAAAAGAAGGGGATCTCCTGGGGCAACCAGATTCGTTCCTATGTATTCCATCCGTACAGCATGGTCAAGGACCACCGCACGCTGGAGCAGTCCGGTAACGTGCAGGCGGTTATGGACGGGGATATCGACCGGTTTATCGAGGCATACCTGACATGGAAGTGGGAGCAGGAACTCTAGCCGTCAAAAGACGGCTGCTGGTCATACTCTGGCTGGCTACAGCAGTTCATCTGCTTCCGGTAGATGAACCGCACTGGCGTGTGGGCATTGCCGAGACAGCTTCAGCACGTACTGATGAGCTGCCGGCTGCCGATATGCTGGAACACGCGATCCATACTGCAGCTGGGGCCTTTACTGTCAGGTTTCTCAGTGATGAGGAATCTGCCTCCCTGGCGCAGCGGATCGCCCTGGAGGACCTGGCCGCCTCGTTCCGAGAACATCACAGGAAGATTGCGAAGAGAAATGACGCGTTCTTCTCAGAGCGAACTGCAGCCCCAGTCCCGGAGATGCCGGTAAAGGATGTGCAGCCGGCATCAGGTCCGGTGCCCTTGGAGATCGTGCACACAGGGCTGGCCCTTCCGTTTGAAGCAGCCGGTGAAGCGTTTCTGCAGGCTCGGGAGCACCGGTGCGACATGCTGCTTGGTTCTGAGATATTCACGGTATCAGGGGTGCAGTACCTGCACATCTACGTCTACCAACGATACAGCAGCAGCATGCGAACCATCTATGCGAAGCCCTTCGATGCTGTCCTGCTCCTGGATACCGATGAAATAACCCGGGTGCTCTTCCCTGTCCTGGCGGGCTCGCAAGCGGGCGGTATGGTGGTTACCTCGCCTGTGTTTACTGACCTGCGCATCAACGGCACAGCCATGCCCATGGGCCGCTTGGCAGTCCTTCCTCCGGGGAAGGTGCGTATTGAGGCTGGTAATCAGGTTCTTGATGCTGAGGTGCATCCTGGTGAGATAACCCGGCTTGCAGTTACGGGAACGCTCCCTGAAAAGGTTCCCACGCTTGTGCGCACCCTGCCTCCTTCGGCAGCTTCTCCGGGATTTGACCAGTATGACCGCCCGCTTATGCTGTCCCATACCCGGCCGGGGTATCTGCCCCTCTACACAGCCGTGCATGTCGGCATCCAGGATAGGTTTATCGAACGTGAACTGGAACCTGCGTGGCATCAGGAGGTCTATTCCCGGGAGATGCGGGGAGACCAGTTCTACCGTTCACTCGCCGGATTTATGCTTACCCTCCCAGCGGCAGCGGCAGCACACGGACTGCGGCGGGAGTTAAGCGGCCAGGAAACCGATATCTGGGACCTGCTCTATTACGGGACCGCTGCGGCCGTCCTGACCCGGGCAGGCATAGCAATACAGTCACTGGTGCGCTATACGAAATAGGTTCAATCGTGTAGAGTATCTACTGAAGGAGTGCAGCATGAAACGTGGATTCGGCAGGCGGCTCGCATCGCTGTTCAACAGGTCCTTGAAGTACGAGGATTTCTTTGAGGATCTTGAAGACCTGCTCATTGAAGGAGATCTGGGCGCTTCGGTTGCCATGGAGATATCTGATGACCTGAAGGACTACTGCCGATCACGCAAGGTGGGAAGCGAAGAGGAGCTTCTGCTGGAGATAAAGCGCATGCTTTCCCCCTATGTGCGCGCTTCGCTGCCCAAGCTGACTCCTGGTTCGCCGTCGGTTATGCTTGTGCTGGGCGTCAATGGTGTGGGAAAGACCACCACCATAGCAAAGATGGCTTCGTACTACCGGCAGCTGGGCGAAGAGGTTGTCCTCGCAGCTGCGGATACCTTCCGTGCAGCGGCCATTGATCAGCTTGATGTGCACGCGAAGCGCCTAGGCTGCCGTATTGTCAAGCAGAGCCCGGGTTCTGATCCAGGGGCGGTGGTCTATGACACTATCCAGAGCGCAAAGACCCGCAATGAGACAGTGGTGCTCGTGGACACTGCCGGCAGGATGCACACCAAGACAAATTTGGTGAAGGAACTGCAGAAGATTCACAGAATTATCGAGGGGCTGCTTCCCGGCAGCAGATGCATTAACCTGCTGGTGATTGACGCGACAACCGGCCAGAACGGGTTCCAGCAGGCTGAACTGTTCCACCAGGCAGTAGGCATAGATGCGCTGCTGCTCACAAAATACGATTCCGCATCCAAGGGAGGTACCTTGGTGCAGATAGGCAAGAAGCTGCAGATCCCGGCAGCATTTGTTGGAGTAGGGGAACGCTATGAGGATTTGCGTCCCTTTGATCCTGATGAATTCCTGGATACTCTCCTGGGGATACCATCGTAGGAGCCTGCTATGAAGAAAATAATTATACTGCTGTGCCTGCTTGTGAGCATGCACCTGGGAGCGGTGACTTACTATTCGTCAAATGCGATTTGGATGCTCGAGCAGCAGCAGGATGCCCTGCCTGAAAGCGGCTATGCAGTGTCAGTGCGCAGCGAAGCAGGTACGGTGATCCGTGAAGGATACCTGGACGGCGTCTTGAAGGTGCGCTTTAGCGAGACGAGGAAAGAGGACGAGCTGACGGTGCTCCAGGAACTCCTGGCTGAAGATGAACGGAGAACCCAGACGTACCGTAAAAGCGCGCTCATACGGGAAGTGCATGAATACAGAGACGCAAAAGAGGAGTGGGTCTACCGCTATGATACCCGGGGAAGCCTCAATTCCATTGCGTACTGGAAAGATGACATATTCGTTCATGAGGACTTCTTCTTCCGGACTTCGTCGGGGGAACTGCGTGCCATCTACCGCTACGGAGTGGATGATGTCGTCTACTTTATGAACCTGCAGGCTGACGGGCTTACCATGGGCGCTCCGGGATTCTACACCTCTGAGACCTGGAAAGAAAACACCTACACCAGGACAGTCTTCGAAGATGACCAAGAAGTCCATCGGTTGGTAGAAACTGTCGACGGTGTCCGCAGGACCGTGACCGAACACCTGCTGCGTGAGGGAATCCGAAAGGAACAGCTCTATGTGAATGACCTGCTCACCAGGAAGGAGACCGTGGGCTCAGCCACGAAGGTTATCCACACGTTTGTATATGACCAGAAGGGACGTAAAACCTCTGAGCGTATCGAGGAGACTACCTCCCGCGGGACTACCGTCACACGGATTGTCTATGCATATCATGGGCAGGAGGGGTATCTCACTGAAAGCAGGGTCTCCCGTGACGGACAGCTCCAGGAGGTGCTTTCGTACCATCCGGACGGCTCGCTGAAGCGCAAGGATGTCTATCGCGCAGGCAAGCTGCTGCTTACGGTGGATTATGAGTAGTGCGGGCAAGTGGAAAATTGCGATAGCCTGGAAATATTTCAGCTCACGGCGGAATAAGCAGCGCGGAAGCCTGCTGCTATCGGTGAGCGTGCTCGCCCTGGGGCTTATGATTATTATCACGGTGATCAGCATCATGCAGGGCCTCCAGCAGGGGTATCTGCAGGATATCATAGAAGTTGAAGCATACCACATGAGCGCCGGACCTATGAGCCGTGACGAGATGCAGATACGCCTTGATCAGGTGTCAGCGCTTGAAAACATAGCCCTGGCGGTCCCCTACGGGGAGACTGAGATTATGATCATCAGGGATGACGGCGAATCCTTCTCAGCACGCATCCGCGGACTTGATCCCGCCGCTGCGGCTGCTGACTCAGGATTCTTCAGTCAGGTCTCCTTGATCCGTGGATCCTTTGATCTTGCCGATGACTCTCTGATCATCGGTTCTGATTTCGCCGCAAAAAACGGCATATCGGTGGGAGACCGGGTCAAGGCAGTGACGGTTGTGCGGGGACGTATCGTCCGTGCCGTACCTTCGGTCCGGTACCTTGACGTGTCGGGGATATATCGTACAGGCTACCCTGATATTGACAGTGCCCTTATGTTCACCAATCTGCATACCATCTCGGTTATGGGCATCGGTCACTACTACATCGGGTTCAAGACTGATGCGCTTGAGGAGCTCCGGGGCTCCCTTACAAAAGTGTTTGGGGATGATCCGCCTCCGTTTGCCGCGTGGATGGAGAAGCATGAATCGTTCTACGCAGCGCTCATGCTTGAGAAATACAGTATGCTTATTGTACTTATGCTCATTTTCGTCGTGGTGGCCATCAATGTGCGCTCCTCCTTTGAGCGGTTCCTGTATGAGAAACGGGATGAAATCGGCATCATGAAGACCCTCGGCGCATCCACCGGGGAAATCCGGCAGATACTCATGTACCAGGGCATGTTCATGTCAGTGCTCTCCATCATCCCGGGACTCGTGCTGGGTGTGCTGGTTGCCGGGAACATCAACGCGCTGCTCCATGGGCTGGACTGGCTTGTCATGCGCATCACCCCGTTTTCCCTGGGAATCACGAACATCGTATTTCCCGTTATGCTCTCCTGGAACGAGATTCTCATCAGCATCGGGATGATGGTGCTCTTTATCCTGTACGCAGTGGTGAGCGCATCCAGGACCATCGGCAGGTTTTCACCTATGGAGATCTTTCACTATGAATAGCGAAGCAGTCACGATACGCAAGCTGGTCAAGCGGTATGAAACCGGCGATACCTTCATCGAAGTCCTCAGAGGTCTTGATCTTATTGTCGCTTACGGCGGTTTTACCGTAATTACCGGGGTGAGCGGTTCAGGGAAGAGCACGCTCCTGCACATCATAGGAGGGCTTGACCGGGTAGATTCAGGCCTGGTTGTCTGCGACGGCACCGTGGTGTCCGCCCTGGGTGAGAAGCACCTGAGCAATTTCAGAAAACAGGTGGTGGGGTTCATTTTCCAGAATCACTACCTTATCGAAGACCTCTCGGCAGTTGAGAACCTGGTTCTTCCGGGTCTGATGAACGGGTATGATGCAAAGCACATGCGGGAGGTGTCGGAACACCTCATCGACCGAGTAGGGCTGGGCGGCCGGAAACACCACCATCCGAATCAGCTCTCCGGAGGCGAGCGGCAGCGAATTGCCGTCGCCCGGGCCTTTATCAATGACCCGAAAGTTATCCTGGCAGATGAGCCTACGGGAAATCTTGACGAACGGAACACGGAACTGGTCATGGCGATGCTTGTGGAACTTGTCAGGGAGCATGGAAAAACCCTGGTGCTTGTAACCCATGACATGCATCTTGCCCAGCGGGGTGACGATATCTACCAGCTGCGTGAGGGGGTGCTGCACCACCTATGAACGGAAGCTCTTTCATCTGGGCGTCCCGGATTCTGAAAAGCCGGCACGCGAGAAGGACAGTCAAGCGCCACATCCTCAGTGCCCTGCTGGGGGTGGTATGTTCCATGATCCCTCTGGTGTTCGTCATCATCCTGGCCAACGGCATGATAGACGGCATCACCCGAAGGATCATCATGGTGGACAGCGGCATGGCCAAGGTGCACCAGCTTCGTGATCACAGCGACCAGGAACTCCAGGAGCTCTCACGTGCCATAACCCGCGAGCTGCGGTATGAAGTACAAGTGCTCTATCAGGGAGACGGTGTGATCTTTTCCGAAGCGGACAACCAGCTGGTCACCATCCGCGGTATTGAACCGGATTCCTCCCACATGCAGCAGATAGAACTCATTGCAGGATCTACGGATCTTGCCAGGTCCCATGTCGTGCTCTCGGAATATCTCGCAGAAAGGCTCAAGGTCTCCCCGGGCGAACGGATCACCATGCTGACCATTGTGGAGGATTCCAGCGGTGCAGTCCGATACAAGCCGACCCTGCTGACCGTTGGGGCAGTTGCTACGACGGGATACCACATGCTCGATAAAGGAATGGTCTTCATCAGCAGCGAGCTTGCCTCATCAGTATTTACCGATCCGTCTGCGAGGATCATGCGGCTGCTGCCTCGGGAAGATGACCTGCGCGGTTCACTCGGATCGGTCGATATGGACCAGCTGAACCGCTTATTGGGAGGATCGTGGTATGCGGTTCCCTGGGAAGATCAGTATGTGAGTCTCTACCGCAGCTACCGATCCACTAAGGTGCTGCTCTATGTGATTATGGCAATGATCGTCATTGCGGCGGGGGTGCACATTTCGTCGTGCTCCCTCATGATCATCATTGAGCACACCGAAGCAATCGGCATCCTCCGCTCCATGGGAGTGCCCGTGTTCCGCATCCGGCGGACCTTTGTCATCACGGGAATGATCATCGGGCTGGCGGGTACTGTCATCGGTATTGTCCTGGGATCGCTCTTGGGCAGCCAGATAAACCATATCCTCCAGTTTCTCCAGATCCGGGAGCTGAAGGCCATGGAATTCTACCTTGCTTCCATCGATATATACATACCGGCACTTGAGATATTCGCTGTATTCCTGTATGGTGTCTGCATCTCGTTCATCTCATCGTATGTGCCCACCAGGCACATCCACAAGATGAGCCCGTTGAAGATCATCACATCATAGAGGCTGTCTACCATGAACCTAGAAGTTTTTATCCTGGGTACCGGCGGCATGATGCCGCTTCCCAGGAGATTTTTAACCTCCGTGCTCGTACGCAGGGAGGGTGAGCTCTTCCTGTTTGACTGCGGTGAGGGCACCCAGGTGAGCCTGAAGATGCTCAACCTCAGATGGAAGCAGATTTCATCTATTTTCATCAGTCATATGCACGCTGACCATGTCACCGGACTACCGGGCATGCTCATGCTTTCCAGCCAGGTTGACCGGACCAAGCCGCTGTACATATTTGGACCGAGACGCATCAGGCAGTATGTGAATGAAACACGCAGGATCCTCGATATGTATATCAACTATGATATTATCGTGCGTGAAATTGATGAGCCAGGTATCGTCTGGGATGAAGAGGAATTTACGATTACCTGCTTTTGGCTCAACCACACCAAACCGTGTCTCGGCTACGCGCTGATCGAGAAACCCAGACCCGGGATATTCAATCCGGCGCAGGCAGAAGCGCTGGGTGTGCCGAGGGGACCCCTGTGGTCACAGCTTCAGCACGGCTTACAGGTGAGCACTCCCGACGGAAGGATCGTGGATCCCGCTGAAGTGCTCGGCGCGGCAAGGAACGGACGAAAGTTCACCTTCGTCACCGATACGGCCTACCTTCCGAC
>SKXS01000188.1 GCA_007128345.1 Spirochaetia bacterium | reverse complement strand
CGGACACCCGGATGCGCGCAATCCGTTCGTTCAGGTCATGGGTTTCACGTGGTTTTTTTTTTACCGGTCCGTCCTCTGATGCCGGTGGCTCCTTCTGATTTACCGATTGTGCTTCGCTTCCACGGGATGTAAAAGCGGGCGTATCCTTCGGTGATGCGTTTCGCCGCGATTCTCCGGCCGGGGAGCTCTCCCGGATCTCTGCATCCTCCCGTTTCCGACCTGCGGATGGGGGAGCAGGGGAAGTTTCATGGGACGGCGTCACGGAGGGTTTCTGTTCTCCGCTGTGCCGGGGTCCTTCAAGGAGCTTCATTGCTTCAGGGGCGGAGTTTTCACGCTCTCTCAGCTGGGAAATCTGGATGGAGAGCAGCCCGAAGAAGAGGACCAGATTGATCATGGAGGGTGCGAAGGCAATCACCAGATCCGGCGGGACGAGCATGTCGGTGCTGTAGCGCACCAGATAGAGCTCGTAAACGCGGTAGGCGATATTCCCTGCAAGGGCTATCATGGGGAGCACCCAGTACTTTCCCACCTTTCTTCGGAACATCATGGTAAAACATATGAGAAAGGGCAGAAAAGAGATAGCTGTCTGTATTGATTCTATGATAAAATGGTTCATACTAACTTCTTTTATAGCAGTATCCTATGAGATATGCAAGAGTAAGGATGCAAAAGAGTATGAGAAATATGGTACCGGAAGCGAAGCTTCACGAGCGAACTGTTGCACGGAAAGCAGATATACGGGGTGATTATTTCCGTGACACCACGGCAATTCTCCACAGTTATCCCTTCAGGAGACTCAAAAACAAGACCCAGGTCTTCTTCGCCCCCCGCAACGACCATATCTGCACGCGCATTGAGCATGTCTTCCATGTGGCAAGCATCGCCTCGGCAATCTGCAAGGGGCTGGGCCTTGACAGCGATCTTGCCTGGGCGATCGGCCTCGGGCACGATCTCGGGCATCCCCCCTTCGGCCATACGGGAGAAGAGGTGCTTGATGAGCTGCTCTCCGACCGCGGGGGGTTCAGGCACGAGATGAACTCCCTTCGGGTGGCGGACATCCTGACGGGATACGGGGAGGGACTCAACCTGACCTATGCGGTGCGCGACGGGATCGTCAGTCACTGCGGCGAGTCCTTTGAGCAGACCATCACCCCCAGGACAACTGCCCCTGCCCTTGAGGAGGTAAGTGACCGCGTGCTTGTCCCCTGCACCTACGAAGGGGCAGTGGTGCGCTTTGCCGACAAGATCGCCTATCTCGGACGGGACATCGAGGATGCCCTGCAGCTCAAGGTGATAGCCCCTGACGAAATCCCCCCGCAGGCCTCCTCTGTGCTTGGATCAACCAACCGGGATATTATCAGCAACCTGGTACACGACGTCATACGCAGCTCCCAGGGAGAGCAGTCGGTCTCATGCTCAGATGCTTCCTTTGAAGCGCTCCTTGCGCTTAAGGAGTTCAACTACCGCAGGATTTACACCTCCCCGCTGCTCACGGGGTACCACAACTACTTCCACCGGGTGCTCAAACTGCTCTTTTCCTATCTTGGTGAGATCTTCGAGCGCTACGCTTATGATAAAGTCGCATATAAAGAGGAGCGGAATCTCCTGGCCGTGCGGTTCGGAGACTACCTGGATAAAATGCATGCATGCTATACCGAGCGGAATGAGTCAGCCAACCAGATTGTCCTCGACTATGTGGCGGGCATGACAGACACCTACGCCCTCCAGTCGGCAAACGAGGTGCTCAATCCGAAACGTATGCATGAAGAGTTTGACCGCTTCATCCTTGAGGGTGAGTGATGCGCTCAGCGGTTGTGGGAGAGCTTCTCAATTTCAGCGATGAACTGGTCGATATCTTCAAACATCCGGTACACTGAAGCGAACCGCACATAGGCGATGGGATCGATCTCGTAGAGCAGTGAGAGGATTTTTTCGCCCAGCTCTCGGGATGAAACCTCCCGCTTGTTTCCCGCCTTCATAATCGCAAAGTCTTCGGTCTCGCTGATGATCTGGTCTATGACTGCCTGGCTGATGCTGCGCTTCTCCAGGGACTTCTGCAGTCCCCGCTCAAGCTTCTCGAGATCAAAGGGCTCACGTCTCCCGTCACGCTTGATGACCTTAAGGGCTTTTTCCTCAATTCTCTCATAGGATGTGTACCGATAGCCGCAGGAGAGGCACTCGCGTCTGCGACGGATTGACGTTCCGCTGGGATTCTGCCGGGATTCAATGACCTTATCCTGCAGACTGCTGCAGTGTGGACATCTCATATCATACCTCAACTCTATATAACCGGTTATCGGACTACTTGTAAAGGTCCCAGGTTTGTGATTATAATAACATTACGTAAGTATGGTAACAAATAGATGAAATCAGTAAGCAGTGCAGTGAAGACACTTATAGAAAAGCGGCCCTTTCTTCTGGAAGCCATGTCCCGGGGTATATTGAGCTATGGAAATCTTGCGGAGGAGATCCTTGGCGAAGTGGAGCATGAGACAGGCAGGGAGGTTACCCAGAGTGCGGTGGTCATGGCGCTGCGCAGGTTTTCGGAGGAGCTCAGAAGCCGGGAATATCCGATGACTGAAAGCAAGCTGACCTACGAGATCTCCATGAAGACCAATATCTTTGACATCAATCTCGTCAAGCGGGATGACCTGCTGGACCGGCTCCAGGATGTCTATGGGCAGGTCTCCATCCAGCGGGGAGACTTTCTCGCCCTCACCATCGGGAACAACGAGATCAGCATTGCCGTAAGCCAGAAATACCGTGACCAGGTGATCTCCCTCTTCCACGATGCGCAGATCATCCACTCCAGGGATGATCTCGTGGCTGTGACGGTCATCTTCAACGGGGACTTCGTGCACACTCCGGGCATCATATCTGAGGCGGTGCGCCGGCTGGCATGGGAGAGCATCAACGTCTACGAGATCCTCTCCACATCCCATGAGCTTACCTTCGTGGTGGACCGACCCGATTCGCTGAAGGTCTTCGAGTCCCTCCAGTCATTTATCTAGTTTTTCCAGTTTGATCTCAATTAAGTCCGGATTTTCTCCTCCATGGAGCGTAGTCACCAGAGACAGAATAACCGAAGCAAACACCCGTTTTACATAGCCGTTTACCGGGAGCTTGGTCCCCGAGACCTTCAGCGAGATGGAAAAATCCTCTTCACGTATCATGCAGTTCCTCCTCAATTAATGCAATCAGCTCCTGCACATCATCCCGGGGAGCCGTCAGTTGATCATCTGTGCGTGTGCGTTCAAGAAACTCCCTTACCGAACCGCTGCCGTCGTGCATCAGCAGGCGGGCTTCCCGATGGCCCGGCTTGATCCCGTCTGCCAGGGAGGCCTCGGTATAGACCACGCAGCCCAGCGAGTCTTCAGTGCGCACTCCCTCACACACGGTAAGCAGTGCGTCCTTCAGCTCAGGATGTTCAACAGCCAGATGATCGTAGGAGCCGCTGGCCTCCCAGACCGATTTTTCCAGCAGGAGGATGAAACGGGCACCCGAGCGATCCATCCGTGAAGTGTCGCTCTCTGTGCCTGAAGAGACGTGCTTGGAGCTGCATACCTTGACGGCATTGACTCTTCCCAGTCTGCTGAAGTGACTGATGAGCGCACACACCAAGGTGGTCTTTCCGGTATCCTTCCATCCGTTGACGGTCACCACGAGGGGGGATGTTCCTTTCACGCTCTCCATAGTATCATGGTGGACATGGAAGGGCAATTGCATCCGTTGATCATCACCGGAGATGTGGGCTCAGGCAAGAGCACCAGACTGAAAGCCTACATAGACTCATGCGCATCTCAAGATATTTCCTGCGGCGGAGTAATATCAGAAACAATCTACCTGCACAATCAGCGCATCGGCTATGATCTCATCTCGGTTGCTTCAGGGAAGCGCCGGCCGTCACTGCGCACGGAACGGAGAATGCTTCCTCCAGGTGAGGCGGAGCGCGCCACGAGCGCCTTCTGGTTCTCCCTTGACGCGTTCAGCTGGGCGGATGCGCTCATAAAAAAGGAGATTTTCGCTGCGCACCAGGTTATCTGCATCGATGAGGTTGGACGATACGAATTGCAGGGAAAGGGATTCTGTGATACCGTGCGGCTGGTGACCTCCACCCCGGATATCGTTCCCGTCCTGGTGGTCAGGGAGACCTATCTAGAGGAGGTAATCAGGATGTTTTCGCTTTATACATATACAGTCCTGCGTACTGGGGAGGCTGCGCGTGAATGAACTGCTCTGGCTTGCCATGCTGCTGCTCAATTTTGCCGCAGTTATGACCTGCTACCGCCTGTGGGGTAAAACGGGCCTCTACGCATGGATACCCATATCTGTCATCCTTGCGAACATCCAGGTCACCAAGACGATAACCCTCTTCGGGCTTGAGGCCACCCTGGGAAACATCATCTACGCCACGAGCTTTTTAGCGACGGACATCCTCAACGAGAACTACGGGAAACGTGCAGCAGGCAAAGCGGTGGGTATCGGTTTCTTCGCACTTATCACCATGACACTCTTTATGCACCTTGCGCTGCGGTTTGAGCCTTCCCCTGCGGACTTCATCCACGAGCATCTTGCCCAGGTCTTCAGCCTCATGCCGAGGATTGCCGCAGGCAGCCTCATCGCCTACGGAATATCCCAGGTCCACGACATCTGGGCCTACAGCTTCTGGAAGCGGAAGAGGCCTGAGGCACGGTTTATCTGGCTGCGCAATAATGCCAGCACCATGGTAAGCCAGCTTATCGACTCGGTGGTGTTCACCCTTATCGCCTTTGCCGGCGTGTTCCCCATGGAGGTCCTCATCCAGATCATTGCAAGCACCTACCTGCTCAAGTGGGCGGTGGCTGCTGCGGACACCCCCTTTATCTACCTGGCCAGGAGATGGAAGGACCGGGGGATAGTGCAGGTGCAGTGAGGGATATACGGGGAATCTACCGCCCGATTGATTCCAGCAGATATGCTGCAGCCTCGGGGGTGCCGACCACGGCATAGTCCTCTGTCTTCTTTCTGTGCAGGCTGTCACGGTAGTCCAGCTTGCTGCCGTTAATTAACATAAGCTCCAGTCCCATGGCATCAATGACTGCGTGTGCCGGTGCTATGTCCCAGATGTAGCATGGTGTGATGAGGGCCATGTCTATATGCGAGTGGACAGCGGGCATGAGGGCATGGAGGATGGAACTGCCGAACGAGCGAACTTTTCCGTTAAATCCGCTGAGATTGAGCTGGTGGTGGATATCCGAAGCTGCGGCAATCTGCTTGGGGGGATAGTGGTAATTCTTTTTCGGCAGGGCTTCTCCGTCCATGCAGGGTTCCTCACCGGGAAACCGGGTGACCAGCATGCCCCGGGTGTGGCCGATGCCCCATCGCGGCGCGAAAATGACTGCTCCCACGGGATGCAGATTCGTATCCATGATGCCCACGGCGACACACCATGAGGGCATGCCCTGTGAGTAAATATCAGTCCCGTCTATGGGATCAATGACAATATAGGCATCCCGGTCATCCCGCAGAGGAGTCTTCTCCTCTTCCGATACGATGCCTGCTGACGGGTACAGGGAGGTAATGCACGCAACAAGTCTTCTATTTATGCGGAGGTCTGTTTCCGTCAGAACTGAGCCGTCGCTCTTGTAGGTGCGGGACAGATGCTCTTGGGACTCCATGGCATCAATTCCGCATATACGAACGGTCTCTATGAGTTGATCTCGTTTTTTTCTGTCTGCAAAGAGTTCAGCTGTACGGTCCATAGACTGCTCCTGGGTATGATGAGTTAAGTATACGAAAAAAAAGCTATCCCGGAAAGCCTATTGCTCCATAAGCTGCTTTAATGGTAGGCTTCTGCAGCTATGATGCAGGAATTCATCGCAGACCTTACCCGGCATATCAACGAATCAGAACCCAGCAGAGCCCTCAAGGAGTTTCTCAATGTCTCCCGTGAGAATACGCTGGCGCTCCACGGCATTGAGGGGTTCCCCCTGGCAGTGCTGCTCGGGAATATCAGGAAGTCACTTACTGTTCCCCTGACGGTGATCATGGTCTCTGAGGACGAAGCTCGGCATCTTGCTTCAGATCTCAAGCTCCTGCAGGTTCCGTCGGTATACCTTCCTGCAAACGGCCAGTCTCTCCACGCCTTCTATGACGGAAGCTACTATACTGATGCCGACCAGATCAGCAGCATCTACCGCATACGTCGGGGAGGAGCGCAGGTGATCATTACCACCCTGCGGGCATTTATCCTTCCTGTCATGGGGCTGGCATCCCTGAGCCGGGAACCGCTGCAGATCTCCTGCAACACTGCGTACTCCCTTGATGCGCTGGCTCAGCAGCTCGCCTCCTTCGGGTACCTCAGGGTTCCGAAGACGTCGGTGCACGGCGAGTTTACCCTCAGGGGAGAAGTGCTGGATATCTTCCCTCCCGATGCGGGTGAGCCGTACCGGATCGTCTTCTCGTGGGATACCGTTGAATCAGTCCGCCCGTTTGATCCTATATCCCAGGTGTCGAATGGGGAGCGCCTCAAGCAGCTGACGCTGCTTCCCATAGCCGCGGATGAGGATGATACCTTCGGACACGCAGCTGATATCCTGGACCCGGAGAGTAGGGTGCTGCTCAAGGGTAAGGAATCCCTTCGCCACGGATGGCTTTCCTTGCAGCAGGAGTGCAGGGATGCGTACCGCAGCGCCTACAGCAGATTCTCCCATGCAATGCGGACTGAAGAGGTCCTCTTTGACTACCCGGCATGGACTCAGGCACTGCGGATGACCATCACGCTTGAAGAGATCAGGCAGGATGCTGGCGCCCGTCATGCGCTGTCATTCGGGATGAGGAGCGCCAGATCGTACTTCGGGAATATCACCTACTGCAAGGAGGAGTTCTCAAGCCTCCTGGATGCAGGCTACTCCATCTATCTTTTCTGCGGATCAGGAAGCCAGCTTGAACGGCTCTCATTCCTCTTCAGAGAATTTTCTCTTGAGTTCGTCGAAGAGGACATTTCGTCGGGATTCTCGTTTCCCGACGCAAAGCTCATGGCGGTCACCGAGAACGAGCTCTTCGGCAGAAAAAAGCGTCATCGAAACACCCTTGCCAATGTCAAGTCGAGTCCGTTAGACACCTTTGTTGAACTGAATCCAGGCGACTACATCGTACACTTAGAGTACGGCGTAGGGAAATTCATCCAGATTGAACGGATCCGGGCCGCCGGCAAGGAGCGGGACTACATCCTCATTGAATATGCCGACAAGGAACGGGTATTCATTCCCATCGAACAGGTGAACCTCCTGCAGAAGTACATCGGCCACGAGACCTCGCCGCCCAGGCTTGATTCCCTGGGCAGCGGTTCCTGGGAGAACAAGAAGAAGCGGGTTAAGAAGTCCGTGGAGGACCTTGCGGAGAAACTCATTGCCCTCTATGCGCAGCGGGAGCGTCAGCGGGGGGTCCCCTTCCCGAAGGATACAGACTGGCAGGTGGAGTTCGAGGCGGCCTTTCCCTTTGAGGAGACCGAGGACCAGCTGGCGTGCATCTCCGACGTCAAGACTGATATGGAGAAAGGCGAACCCATGGACCGGCTTATCTGCGGGGACGTGGGATTCGGCAAGACCGAGGTGGCCCTGCGTGCAATATTCAAGGCGGTAACGTCTGGAAGACAGGCCGCTTTTCTTGCTCCGACGACGATTCTCGCAGAGCAGCACTACCGGACACTTTTAGAGCGCAACAGAAACTTTCCCATCAACGTGGCGCTCCTTTCGCGGCTTGTGGATGCGCGGGACCAGAGACGCATTGTGAAGGACCTTGAGGAGGGAAGGGCGGATGTCCTGGTGGGAACCCACCGCATGCTCCAGAAGGATGTGCGCTTCAAGGACCTGGGACTGCTGGTCATTGACGAGGAGCAGCGATTCGGGGTGAAGGACAAGGAGCGCATCAAGGAGCTCAAGGTGTCGGTGGACTGTCTCTCGCTGTCGGCAACCCCGATACCCCGCACCCTCTACATGTCGCTCTTGAAGATCAGGAACATGTCACTGCTTACCACGCCCCCGCTGCAGCGCCTTCCCATTGAGACGATCATCAATGAGTTCGATGATAAGCTGCTTGTGGAAGCGGTCCTCCGGGAGGTTGAGCGGGGAGGTCAGGTGTTCTACCTCCACAACCGGGTGCGGACCCTTCAGAAGACCGTGACGCTGCTGCAGCGCATGATGCCCCAGGTCTCCATAACCTACGCCCACGGGAGAATGGCCTCCCATACCCTGGAGGATAGGATGCGCGCATTCATAGGCGGAAGCTATCAGGTGCTCGTCTCCACAACCATCATAGAAAACGGCATCGACATCCCCAACGTGAATACGATCATTATTGACCGGGCGGACAATTACGGGGTAAGCCAGCTCTACCAGCTGCGCGGCAGGGTGGGACGTTCCGACCAGAAGGCCTACGCGTACCTATTCTATCCGCCGGACCGTGCGCTCTCAGAGGTCGCCATGAAGCGCCTCAAGGTGATATCAGATCATACCGAACTCGGTTCGGGATTCAGGATCGCCATGCGGGACATGGAGATCCGGGGAACAGGGAACCTCCTCGGAAGGGAGCAGCACGGCCATATGGCCACCGTCGGTCTGGATATGTACCTCCGCATGCTCGACGAGGCTGTTGCCGCCATGAGTGAGAAGCAGCAGACTGAACCGGTTCCCGAGGTGCTGCTGGATCTGGACTACTCGGGATTCATCCCCGACAGCTACATCCAGGATGCTTCGACAAAGTTTGAGGTCTACAAACGGGTTGCATCCATCAGAACTCCCTATGAGCTTGAATCAGTGACCGCCAATCTGGAGAACACCTACGGACCCGTTCCCGATGAAGTGGCAAACCTGCTCTATATTGCGGAGCTCAAGATCATCTGCAGAAAGCTTTCAGTGAGTTCCCTCAGGGAACGTCAGGGAAAGGTGCGTGTTGAGTTCTTCCGGGTAGCGAACATCTCGGTAAAGCGGGTGATGGAGCTCATTGGAGAGAGCGGGGGGAGCGTCAGGCTCGATCCCCGGCATCCCCATGTCCTGCTCATGAGCACCGAGGCGATCTCGCTGAAGGACAAGTCGCTGTTCATCCTTGAAAAGCTTCAGAGGCTTGTGCCGTGAGGAACACCCCATGAGGACCGTACGAAGCTTTGTGCTGCGATCAGGACGGCTTACGAAGCTGCAGGAGCGCGCGCTGCATGCATACGAAAGCACATACGGCATACCGTTTTCTCCTGAAGGCAGTGAAACCCTCAATGAGTTTCTGGCTTCCAAACCGTCGGTCATGGAGATCGGCTTCGGCATGGGGGAGGCGACCCTGGCGATTGCCCGGAGGAACCCTGATGTGCACTACCTGGGCGTCGAGGTCTTTCCGTCGGGAGTGGGAAACCTCCTCAATGAAATCGAACAGGCAGGAATTTCCAACATACGGATTATCCGCCATGACGCCGTCGAGGTGATATCCCGCATGATTCCCCGCGGTACGCTTACCGGGGTGCATATCTTCTTTCCGGACCCCTGGCCCAAGAAGAAGCATCACAAGCGCAGACTTATCCAGAAGCCTTTTATCGCATCCCTGCTGCCTTTGCTGGAGCCGGGAGGATATATCTACTGCGTCACCGACTGGGAGCCCTATGCCCTGCACATCCGGGAAGTGCTGGAGAGTTTTGAGGAACTGACAAGCACTGATGCGTATCCCTGGAGACCGGTGACGAAATTTGAACAGAAAGGCCTGGCGAAGGACCACACCGTCACAGAGATCATGGTGCGCATGCAGTGAGAGAGCGGGATAGTATTACGGACACCACTCGGATGGAGCAAGCATAATGCAGGAACGAATACCGTTGTTGACAATAGACAGATGCTTTGATACGAATAAATCATTATGAATAAAAAGATTGCCCATGCCGGGCTGCCGACGGAACATTTGAGCAAACTGCTCATGGTGCTGCAAGCTCGTTTTAATGCAAACACACACCGCCATGAAGGCATGCAATGGGGTGATGTGCAGATAAAACTGGAATCGCATCGTGAAAAACTGTGGTCACTCGAAGCAATGGAAAGAACCGGCGGTGAACCGGATGTTGTCGCCTATGATGACGATAAAGGCGAATACATATTCTTTGACTGTTCTGCGGAAAGTCCTGCAGGCCGGAGAAATGTGTGCTTTGACCATAAAGGACAGGATTCTAGGAAACACTATGTACCGGAAGATAATGCGTGTGACATGGCAGCCGCCATGGGTATTGAGCTGTTGACTGAAACGCACTACCGTGAGCTTCAGCAGCTTGGCGATTTTGACTCGAAAACATCAAGCTGGCTGATGACGCCCCATGATATCAGGAGGCTCGGCGGCGCGCTCTTTGGTGACCGCCGCTACGGCCATGTCTTTATATATCATAACGGTGCGCATGCATACTTCGGTTCGAGGGGTTTTCGAGGCTTGCTGCGGGTATGATGCATTCATTCTCCGGGTACAGCAGGAAAGCAGGGCTGCCTGTTGCCAGGCAGCCCTGCAGTATTTCACGTGTAGTATGTGGCGGTTATTCGGTCTCTTCCTGGGAAGCTTTGATCACGTCATCGGCTATCTTGCCGGTAATCTTCTCGTAGTGGTCAAATTCCATTTCAAAGGAGCCGGTTCCTGAGGTAATAGACTTCAGGTCAATGGCATAGCGGAGCATCTCAGCCTGGGGCACTTCCGCATCAACCATAACCAGTCCGCCGCCCAGATCCTCCTGGCCGAACACTCTGCCGCGCTTGCTGCTGAGGTCAGAGAGGATATCGCCGAGGTACTGGCCTTCAATGAATACGTGGAGCCGCATGATGGGTTCCAGGAGCACCGTTCCCGCCTTGGCAAGGGATGCCTTGAGGGCTCCCTTGGCTGCCAGCTTGAAGGACATTTCCGAACTGTCAACGGTGTGTTCCTTGCCGTCCACGACCCGTACGCCGATGTCAACCAGCGGGTATCCCGCAAGGTAGCCCTCCTCCATGGCCTCGACAAGTCCCTTCTCGATGCCGGGCATGTAGCCCTTGGAGATTGCTCCTCCCTTGATCACATTTTCAAATGAGAACTGCTCGCCCCGCTCAAGGGGAGAGATCTCAATGACCACTCTGCCGTACTGGCCGTGGCCGCCGGACTGCTTCTTATGGGTATATTCAGCCCCGCTGTCCTTGGAAATGGTTTCCCGATAGGCAACCTTCGGCACCTTGGTCTCCACGGTTATCTTCTGCTTATCCTGAATCTTATCGAGGATCATGTTGATGTGCAGCTCACCCATCCCTGAAATCACGTTTTCCCGGGTCTCGGGGTTGTACTTGATCTGGAAGGTGAGGTCCTGCTCCATGATTCTGTGGAGAGATTCATTCATCTTGTCTTCAGACTTCTTGTCGCCGGCGGCAATGGCCAGGGAGAAGATTGGCTGAGGCAGTTGAAGAGGTTCAAAGAGCCAGGTAACCTCCTGCACACCCAGGGTGTCGTTGGTGGACACGGAGGCGGTCTTGGTTACCACGCCTACATCTCCGGCAATGAGCTCCTTGACCTCCACCAGTCGCTTCCCTACAGCTTTGTAGATCTTGCTCATGCGCTCCTTCTTGTCGGCGGTCTTGTTTATAAGATCCAAGTCCGCTGTCATCGTCCCCGTGATAACCTTGAAGAAGGAGAGTTTTCCTGAAAACTGGTCGATGAAGGTCTTGTAGACCAGTGCGGAAGTGGAACCATCCTGACTGACGGCAACATCGATCGCCTCACCGTTCTGGTCCTTGGCCTTCTCACTCCGTGACAGGGGAGAGGGTGCGTTGTTGACGATGAAGTTGAGCAGAGAGTCGATGCCGCTGCCGAACTCGGCGCATCCGCCTAACACCGGGACTATTGCGTTCTTTGCAAGTCCCAAAAGCAGTCCCTTCCGGATGTCGTCAACATCCAGGGTCATCTCCTCAAAATATTTCTCCATCAGTTCGTCGGCGCCCTCGGCTGCCGACTCGATGAGCTGGAGGCGGTATTCCTCAACACGCTCCTTGTAGGCATCGGGAATCTCAATTTCTTTTTCCTCGTGCTTGTCAGGATCAGCAAGGTATGCCTTGTTCTCAATAAGGTTGATCACTCCGGTGTACTCAGGCCCTTCTCCCATGGGGATCATGATAGGAACGAAGGTCGTTTCAAACTTGTCCTTTAAATCGCCGAAGGCGTGGTCGAATGATGCCCGATCGCGGTCGTACTTGTTTATGAATACTATCCGCGGCAGGTTCCGGTCGTCCATGCGTCTCCAGAGCTTGATGGTCTCAATCTGGACTCCATCCCGGGCATCGATGATCATAAGGGCGGATTCAGATGCGCGGAATGCGCAGATCACTTCACCAATAAAGTCCGCAGTTCCGGGTGCGTCAAAGAAGTTGAGCTCTTTGCCGCTGCGGGATACTGATCCATGGCTCATGTACATGGATATCTGCCGTGAAGCCTCTTCATCGGTGTAGTCGCTCACGGTCTTCCCCGATGACACAGGTTCCGCCTTCGGGATCAGGCCTCCTCGTGCAAGCACATGTTCAAACAGGGTGGTCTTTCCAGTGCCGTTGTGACCAATAATCGCAACATTCCTGATATCAGCGCTGGTAACACTCATAGGTCCTCCAATTGTATGGGTACATCCGGGCAGCAGGTCTTGCCTGGACGGGACTTCAGTGAAGCAGCCCCGCCTTCCCGGGTACTAGATAGTAAACAGCGTCTACTTTAATTCCAAACGCCATGCTATGTCAAGGAAGGAACCCCATGGGTAATGACAAACGCTTGAAACAGGAATTGACAAGTCAGCATGGCTGTACAAAGCTGTACAAATCGGTTCGATAAGGTGTTGGACAAATTCACAAAAACCAGGGAGATGAACGCAGATGGTCAATTTGCCGATGGCCCGTCTGTCCACGGCAGTATTCGCATCATCTGTCCTTAAAACTTGCCTGAAGCATGCTGGCACTGGTATTATATAGGCAGGAGGCAATCATGGATTGGATTAACACAGCTATACACATTGAAGAGGAAGGAGAGAAGTTCTACCGGGAACTCGGTGAACGGGCAGAGACTGAGGGGATGAAGAGGATATTCACGATGCTTGCGGATGACGAGGTGGAACATAAGAAGCGGTTTATCGCAATGCGGGAAAATGTATTTCCCGTGGAACTGGACTCCAATGTCCCGAAAGAGGCTCAGCACATATTTAAATCCACCACAAAAGAGCAGCTGCAGTCAGAGCAGAAGCATCTTGAAATCTACAGAAAGGCATTGGATATCGAGCAGAAAAGTATTGACTTCTATCGTGATAATCTAGAATCTCTTCCAGGAGCATCCCACAGCAGGGCTTTGGAACAGATTATTCGGGAAGAGCAGTTCCACTATAAAATGATAGAGACTATTGTGGTAATGGTTGAACGCCCTGAGTCTTGGGTGGAGCATGCTGAATTCGGTGTAAGGGATGAATACTGACAAGAGAAGACGGGTGTTCCTTATTGCATTGATCATACTCATAATTATATCGGTTTCTGCCAATCGGTTGATAATCCAGCCGCTGAAACGGGTGCTCTCAGATAGGTTCCAGCCCCATGATGTGTATCTGCGCTTTGCTGAGGCAGAAGTGCCTGAGACTCAAGGACTGCGTATGCCCCTCGCCTGATGCAAAACTGCTAAAGAGCATCATCAGGCATTGGATGCATATGCTGTAGACTGACATGCTGTCCAGATGATGCAGATCCCTGCAGGCACAGATCATAGCATGACATGCGCAAAAACAGCCTTCCTCCTGCAGGGCATCGGGTGTATATGCCGCTCCACCAAGCTTGCATTACTAGCAGTCATGCATACTGCAGCTCAACATAGGTAATGGACATGCCAGTCCTGCAGTCTTAGGTTCCTTCCTTCTTTGCAAATCGGGAAAACTCCATGGCAAAGCTGCCTCTCCCCTGGGTAATGCTCCTGAGGGACGTGGAGTAGCCGAAGAGCTTCTCCAGCGGGGCCTTCGCGTGAATGTGTTCTACTGCAGTCTTGCTCTCCAGGCTCTCCACAATGCCGCCGCGGGCGGTGAGCTGGCTGATGACATCACCCACGTAATCCTTGGGTGTCATCACGTCAATAGTCATGATAGGCTCAAGCAGGACAGGTTCAGCCTCCATGCATGCGTGATCAAATCCGTGGGACGCCGCAGCTTCATAGGCGAAGGAGGATGCGGTAAGCATGTCGTAACCTGCATCAACAAGGGTCACCCTGATTCCGTAGCAGGGATACCCGAACCGGATACCCGATGAAAAGGCATTTTCGATTCCCCGCCTCACCGCATCGGCAAATTCCCTGGGAAGGACATCCGGACTCACCTCGCTGAGATACTCATTGCCCTGGCTTTCGGTGTTCGGTTCAACCCGGATGGTGACTGAGGCTGTCTGCTCCTTGCCGGCAATGATTTTGTAGAACTTTTCTGTCCTGGTGCAGGTGCCTTCAATAGATTCCCGGTAGGTGACCTGCTGCTTGCCCACCCTTGCCTGGACGTTCATCTCATCGGTGATGCGGGTGACCAGCACGTCAAGGTGCAGTTCTCCCATCCCCGAGATGATGAGCTGTCCGGTCTCCTCATCTTCCTTGAAAAAGAAGGTAGGATCTTCTCTCCGGAGCATATCCAGGACCTTCCTGAGCTTGTCCTGTTCGCTTACGTTCTTCGGCTCAATCGCCACTGATATCACGGGTTCGGGAAAATGCATCTGTTCCAGCAGTATCTGGACTCCTTCGCTGCCGATGGTGTCCCCGGTCTGGGCAAACTTGAATCCCACGGCAACCCCAATATCCCCGGCGGACAGCGAAGCAACCGGCTCGTTCTTGTTTGAGTGCATCTTGAACAGCCGGTGAATGCGCTCCCGCTTGCGCTTGTTGACGTTGAACACGGTCTCGCCCTTCTTCACCGTACCTGAGTACATCCGGAAGAAGCACAAGGGACCTGCTTCGCGGTCATGATGTATCTTGAAGACCAGACCAAGGGGTGTTGCGTCATCCTCGCAGTGTATCTCAATATCGGTCTCCTTCTTCACATGCCTCCCGATAAGCGGCGGCACCTCATCCGGCGCGGGCAGGTAACTGATGATCCCGTTAAGCAGGGGCTGCACTCCGATATTCTTAAGCGAGGACCCCACAAACACGGGAATGATCTTCCGTGATATCGTGGCTGACCGTATGACCTTCCGAAGCAGATCCTCGGGGATGTCTTCACCTTCAACATAGAGCTCGGTTATCTCGTCGGAATGGCTTGCAAGCTCATCCACCATGGCCTCACGCCATGCCTGGCTGATATCTGCAAGCGCTTCGGGAATGTCAGAGGTTTCCATAATGCTGCCGTAGGAGTCCTTTACAAAGGTAATGCGCTTCATGGCAATGAGGTCAATGATCCCTTCAAAGGCCGACTCGCTTCCGATGGGGATGAAGAGGGGTACCGCGTTGGCCTTAAGCTTCTTCCTGATCTCCCTGATCACTGCGAAGAAATCCGCACCCATGCGGTCCATCTTGTTGACGAATACCATCCGGGGAATCTTGTAAGCGTCAGCCTGCCTCCATACGGTCTCCGACTGGGGCTCGACGCCGCCCACAGCGCAGAAAATAGCCACTGCGCTGTCGAGCACCCGCAGGGAACGCTCAACCTCAGCGGTGAAGTCCACGTGCCCCGGAGTGTCTATGATATTAATCTGTATATCCTTCCAGAAGCAGGTGGTGGCAGCTGAAGTGATGGTGATTCCCCGGTTCTGCTCCTGCTCCATCCAGTCCATGACTGCTTCACCGTCATCGACCTCGCCGATACGGTGGCTCTTACCGGTATAGAAGAGTATACGTTCTGTAGTAGTAGTTTTTCCGGCATCTATGTGCGCCATGATGCCGATATTTCTCATATGTTTCTTGGACATAGGTACCCCTTAAGCTATACGTGCACAATCTACACAGCATAGTATCATACAGAGAAAAGAAGTAAAAGAGCAAGGAGTTATTGACAAAAAAATGAGCCTGTGGTAGCTTCTCAATCGATCGGGTGGTTAGCTCAGTTGGGAGAGCGCCTGCCTTACAAGCAGGATGTCACAGGTTCAAGTCCTGTACCGCCCATTTTTTCTGGCTCAGTGCAAAAATCTGGGGGATCTAGGTTTGTAGTACGGTCTTCTTGAAGCATCCATGAGCTTCAGGAAGAAGTATTCATCATCGACATATCCATAGGCATTCCGCTTAATCACCTTAGCCAGATTGTTAGTACCCTCAAGTTTGCCTGAACTGATGGGATGCCGAGCATGGTTGATGATTCCCTCCATACGTCTCGCAACAGTTTCAGAAAACAAAACTAGCTCTTGAATCCCTGACTGATTGGCAATGGCACACCACTGCTGAAGTCCGGTGCGGAGTGTATCAGGATCATGGACCTGATAGGCAAGTGTAAACTGCTCCAACAGCACATAGGCCGTGTTGAGTTCACGGTTGACCTCCATGAGTTCATTGAGCTGCTGTACATGCCGTGTACGTTGTTTTCTTCTGCCGGGAGGAAGCGAGAGTCCTTTTTGTTCATAGGATTCAAAAAGCTCCCGGTTGTTTTTGCGAGCTTGCTCATCGCGTTTCTCAAGGGTCGATCGGTTTGACAGCAGGATGTAGCGTCCTCCTTTGAGCGTATTGTAGGTAAGCTTGTCATCTGCCTCGAGCGCCTCATGCTGCAGTCTTCTGCGGATTTTGGTAATCACCGTATCTCCGTAAAGCTTAATCAGATGAAAGGGATCATAGACAATCTGTATATGGGGAGCTGCTTCATGGAAGACACTCTCATACTGGGCATTCATGTCCATGCTTACTGCGACGACCTGGCTGAGCCACTTTTTCACGACAAACTTCATAAAGTGCGCTACCTGCTGTTTCTTCTTCCCAGCTTCGCAAAACAGCACATGCCCAGTCTCCAGGTCACTGACTACCGTTGCATAGCGATGATGCTTGTGGATGGAGATCTCATCAATGGCGATATACCTTGACGGTCGTTTGGGAGGAGCGCTGTAGCGCTGTTTGAGTCTATGCTTCTCTAACTGCTTGATGAGGTGAACGTTTCTTCCAAGCAGACGATGCACGGCCTTGTTCGTCATGCCCAGAGCAAGGTACTGTCCTACCAGACGCGCATAACGTCGGGTAATGAAATGCCCAGACAGCTTGAAGGGAATATCCTGACAGACTTCCCTACGGCATACGATGCACCGATGGCGCTGGTAGCAGACTTCCAATATATGCTTTGCCGTAAAGACAGGGATATCTCTGATGTACACTGTCTCATAGGCATGCAGATGCATGGAACTCCCGTATGCTTCACACACATCAGCTACCGGGGAGGTAACATCCCCTTTGGTCCTCACTATGGAGCTTCCGTCTGTGGCGGGAAGAATTTCAGGCTCTCTTGTCACGTCGAAGCATGGAAGTTTGTGCTAGGTGGTAATACAGTTATGCATGACAGGTCTCTCTTCCTGTGTTGTTTGAGTTTGGTCACAAAAACTTTACAGGATTGAGCCTGCCTTTTCTATTCTTTTTTACCTATACCCCAGAAAAATTCACTGAACCGTGTCCCTTCGGCAACAGTGCGTAACAAATTCGGGTGAAGCGGG
>SKXS01000125.1 GCA_007128345.1 Spirochaetia bacterium | reverse complement strand
TGTTTCTATCAACAGGTGAATCTATCGGTTCAAGGGCTTGTTCTACTACAATTGACTGGTCAAAGGTAGGAATTTCAAATTCGAATTTCGGTATCGGCTCCGAGATATCATCAAGCTTTACTTTGTCCTTATCCGCATCAGTAAAAAATTCTGATGAGTCGATATTAAACAAACTCTTCTCAAGCGATACCGTAAATGCACCATCTTTCACTTCACCGCTTACGGTTGCATCATCTCCGAGGCTGTCCTTGAGTCCGTCGATGAGCAGTTCTTCCAAATCAAAGATATCGCTTAAATCCAGTACCATCTTTCCTGCAGGAGCCTGTATTTCAGGCGTTCCTTCGACTGTCACCTCTTTTACGAGATTGAGGTTACAGGCCGACAGGACCAGCAGGATTGACACTGATAGTAACGCCAATCGCTTCATATCTTACCTCCATTGCTGTTCGCATGAGCCACCTGTGCGCATAAGGTGAGAAAGGACAGGGCTCTATGCTGCTACGCTACACACCATTATATATCAATGTATACCTGTATGAAACAGGATGCAAGGATAAAACCTAAACCGTACGCTGTATTAACAAGTTACACTTTATATACACTAAAGGAAATTTTTTTGTTATTTTTTTATGTAGATTGCAGTGAAAGTTAAAACCACGTATACTGGTGACATGGAACTGACTGAGCTCATCAAGACATATACGCTTCTGCCGGGCACTTCCGGATGCGAAGGGGCTGTGGCATCTCTGTACAGAAAGCATATGGAACCCCTCTGTGACCGTATTGAGACGACCCCTATTGGGAATGTGCTCGCCCATGTGCGCGGGGGAAATAAGGATGGGCCGGTGGTCGTTTTGGCCGCCCACATGGATGAGGTCGGCTTCCTTGTAGCTGATATCACCGGTGACGGGTTTTTGCGGCTGGAGAGCCTGGGTCGGTTCAACCCGCTTACCCTTGCGGCTTCGCCTGTGGACGTGCATGCAGGTGATAAGGTGCTGCCCGGGATCATCGGAGCAGTGCCTCCTCACCATCTCCAGGGAGCTGGACTCCCGGAGATATCGGACCTCTTTGTAGATGTCGGCGCCTCCTCAAGAGAGGAGATATCCCGTATGGGTGTCCAGCTCGGTGATCCGGTGATACCCGCAACCCGGTTTCATTATGACGGGCAGAGCCGCAGGATATTTACCAAAGCCCTGGATGACCGCATCGGGGTGGCTTCGATGATTGCCCTGGCCGAGCGCATAGCCGGTACGCAGCTTCCCTGCAGGGTAGTATGCTGCGCCACGGTGCAGGAAGAGGTGGGCATCAGGGGAGCCGAGGCGCTCTCACGGCATTTGCAGGCTGATGTGGTGCTGGTCCTTGAGGGAGCTCCCGCGGATGACACACCTGGGATCAACGCTTCATCCCAGACGCGCGTAGGCGGGGGAGCGCATGTGCGCATCTACGATCCCAGGATGATTGCCCACAGGGGATTGCTTAGGTATGTCCGGGAACTGGTCTCCAGGCGTGAGCTCCGCGTGCAGGAGACAGTACGGCGTAACGGGGGAACCGACGGGGGATCACTTCACCTGTCGGGCGGCGGAATTCCATCGATCGTCTTCGGTGTGCCTGTCCGGTATGCCCACAGCCATAATGCTATGTGCTGCATTGATGACTTTACGGATCTCCTGGAGCTGTTAGTGTGCTTCTGCCGGGAGTTTAATCAAGACGCATGCAGTAACATACTATCAGTAGTGTAATTACGTACTAATCTAAAAAAAAACCACATATCTAGTGCCTTTTCCCCTTGATATTTCCCCCTCTTGGGGGTATGGTGAATATCGGGGCAAGTAACCCCAAGAGAGGAGAAGAAGCTGTGAACACACCGAAAAACCGACTGAAACCGCTGGGCAGAAAGATATTCCTTGACCGTTATGCGCTCAAGGACATGAAGAAGAAATCCCTCTCCCGCGGTGATCTCGTGGTGGTGGTCAGCAGCATCCAGACAGGCCAGCGTGAGATCGGCCATATCAAGGGAGCAGCAGGCGGAGACGCGTTTCGGGTTGTGCTGGAGGATAAAAGTGAGATCGTCGTATCCCGAGACTATATCGACAAACCTCTTGAGACGGAGCCTGAAGAGATGCTCGACAGAGTTGCATCCGGCGTTGCCAAGCGCGAGGAAGCGGGCAAGCAGGATCAGTGGACCCAAAACTACCGGTGGCTCCTCGATGACTGGAGATTCGTTCCCGGCGGCAGGATTCTTGCCGGCGCGGGTACTGACCAGCAGCTTACCTACTATAACTGCTATGTGATCCCCTCACCTAAGGACAGCAGGGGCGGCATCATGGAGACCTTAACCCACATGACCGAGATCATGTCCCGCGGCGGCGGAGTAGGGATCAACCTTTCATCTCTGAGACCGCGGCACGCATACGTGCGGGGGGTAAACGGCCGGTCCAGCGGTTCGGTCTCCTGGGGTGCTCTCTACAGCTTTGTCACCGGGCTTATCGAGCAGGGAGGGAGCCGCAGGGGAGCGCTCATGCTCATCCTAGACGACTGGCATCCGGACCTGCTGGACTTCATAAGCAGCAAGCGGGAAATGGGAAAGATCACCAACGCGAACATCTCGGTAGCCATTTCGGACGCCTTCATGGAGGCGGTGAAGGAGGACCTGGAATGGACCCTCTACTTCCCCGACACCACCGATGCTGCGTATGAAACGCACTGGGACGGGGACATGAAGGCATGGAAGGATGCGGGGAGGAAGGTCATTGAGTTCCGGAAGGTGAAGGCACGGACCATCTGGAACGAGATTATTGAAAGTGCCTGGGCATCCGCTGAGCCGGGAATCTTCTTTGTAGACCACTACAATGCCTACAGCAATTCCTGGTACTACTCACGTATCCGGTGCACCAACCCCTGCGGCGAGCAGGGTCTGCCTGCATGGGGTGTGTGCAATCTGGGATCCCTGCACCTGGGGAAGTTCATCCAGGGAACTGACGTGGCATGGGAGGACTTGGGCAAGGCAGTACGGTACGCTGTCCGGTTTCTCGATTCAGTCATTGATGATACCCCCTACTTCTTCGAGGAGAACAAGACGCAGCAGCTGGGGGAGCGGCGTGTGGGACTGGGCACTATGGGCTTAGCGGAGCTGCTCGTGCGCCTCAAGATACCCTACGGAAGTCCTGAATGCATCGAGTTCATCGACAAGCTCTACCGGTTCATGGCGGAAGCGGCGTACCAGGAGAGCATAGACCTGGCTGCCGAAAAGGGATCGTTTCCCTTCTTTGATGCGGATAAGTATCTTCAGAGCGGATTCGTGAAGCAATTGCCTGATGAGATCAGGGCGGGAATACGCGATAAGGGCATCCGCAATGTAACGCTGTTGACCCAGGCCCCCACAGGTACTACCGGCACCATGGTGGGTACCAGCACCGGGATAGAACCCTACTACTTCTGGGAGTGGGAGCGTATGGGCAGGATGGGAACCCATATTGAGCGGGTCGACGTTTACGAGGAATGGGTGAAGGAGCATGGGGATGCCGAACTGCCTGCATACTTCGTAACGGCCATGGACCTTCCCCCTGAGGGGCATGTACGGGTGCAGGCTGCAATACAGAAATGGGTGGATTCCAGCATCTCCAAAACCGGCAACACTCCCTCCGAGTACACGGTGAAGGAGACCGCAGAGCTCTACCAGCTTATGTACGACCTCGGATGCAAGGGGGGCACTACCTACCGGGACGGGTCCCGGGACAGCCAGGTGCTCAACCTGAAGAAGGAGAAGGAAGAACCCGCGGCGGCAGCAAAGCCCCGGGTCCGCCCGACGGTGCTCAGGGGTACAACCTACCGCAAGAACAGCCCCATCGGCACTGCCTACATCACAGTGAACTCCGACGGTGACTATTTCCAGGACCCCTTCGAGGTCTTCATCAACGTAGCGAAAGTGGGGTCCGATGTTGCCGCCGATGCGGAAGGAATCGGCAGGCTTATCAGCTTGATTCTCCGCATGCCCAGCCCGCTTACCCCGAAGCAGCGGGCCGAATCAGTGATCGCCCAGCTGCGGAGCATCGGCTCAGGAAGGCAGACCGGGTTTGGGCGGAACCGCATCATGAGCCTCCCTGATGCCATAGCCCAGGCGCTGGAGGAGCACATCGGCAGCCAGGGAGACCATCGGTATCCCGAACTTCCTGATGAGGAGGATGAGATTGCCGCGCAGCAGAAGCTTCTTCCTTTTGATGAGAACGGTGATGATGTGAAAGGAGTTGCCGCAGATATCTGTCCTGTATGCGGAAACGGGACATTTCTGAATATCGAGGGATGCAAAAAATGCTTCTCCTGCGGATACAGTGAGTGTTAGAAGTCAATATACGATTGAACAGAACAGGTAAAACACGGTATACTGGCTCCTGACTGCTACGCATTCTGCCAAGGGGGGATCATGTACTCAATCCAGAAACAGCCGATCATGATCACGGTCTTGTACGGGCTAGCGCCGCTGGCGCTGGCGGGCATCTACTGGTACGGCTGGCGGGTGCTGCTGATTTACGCGGTGGTCTTTTCCATCGGATACGTGTGCGAATTTGCCATGGCCAGATACTTCTCCATGAAGATCAGCACGTCGCTGTTCGTGTCATGCGCGCTCTTTGCACTTTCCCTTCCTCCTACGGTTCCGATCTGGATAGCCGCGGTGGGCATCGCCTTCGGCATCATATTCGGGAAGATGGTCTTCGGAGGGTTCGGAAAGAACGTCTTTAATCCTGCAATAACGGGACGAGCATTCATCTATATCAGCTTCGGCGTGCCCATGACAAGCAACTTCATTCCTACGGCAGTCAGCCGCTACGGATGGTTCCCGGGCGGGTTCGGGGTATATGCACCCCAGGCGGACAGCATAGGAACTGCGACTCCTCTGGTAGTCCAGGCAGGGGGCGAATCAGTGAGCTTCCTGTCCCTCTTCATCGGCCAGGTGTCCGGTTCCATAGGTGAGGCTTCAGCCCTGCTGATCATTCTCGGGGGAATCTACATCGTATGGAAAAAGGCGGCTAACTGGAGACTCGTCGTCTCATCCATCGTGTCGTTCATGATACTCCAGAGCCTGCTTTTTGCTGCGGGGGTAGAGGGAGCGATCAACCCGCTTTACGCGCTGGTCAGCGGGAGCTTCATGCTGGGGGCTTGGTTCATGATTACCGATCCCATTTCCTGTTCCCAGTCAACCAACCTGGGAAGGTGGATCTACGGTACAGCCTTCGGGCTGCTGACAGTGGTGATCAGGGTCTTTTCCAACTGGCCGGAGGCCATCACCTTCTCCATCCTCCTGGTGAACATGTTCGCACC
>SKXS01000103.1 GCA_007128345.1 Spirochaetia bacterium | reverse complement strand
TCGCTGATAATACGCTGATGATGTTCCATCAAGTGAAATGACGGCTTCCACTTCTTCAGGGTATTTCGATGCATAATACTCACTATATATAGTGGATATTGAATGAGGCATAAGAATGAAGGGAGCAGAAAAACCAGCCTGCTGCAATGCCTCCCTGATTTCTTCCACGTAATTTTCGCATGTCCGCGGTCGTGAAGTCCCGCTGCTGAATCCGACGCCAAAGTATTCGATGCAGATAACCGTATAGGTCTTGCTGAGTGTACGCATCAGTGGAGAAAGATCTGCAACAGGCAGGGGAATCCCGAGGCCGGGCAGAAGCACTATCTTTTTTTCACCGCTTCCCATGGCATATACATGTATGTTCCCGTCATTGACATCTACCATTTGACCGTATGGTTCGATTTCCTGTTTTTTCTTCTTCAAATAGCCGGAACGCCATAGCGCACCAATACTCATAAGGACGAGTAGAACTAATGCAATTATTCCCAAAACACCCATGCTACGCGCTCCTTCATGTATACTTTACATACTCATATGCAGGATTCTATTAATTTCGTTATGGTTATATGCATGATGCCATGCCACAGCGGATTTGACTGAAAGTTAGAGAATGTAAGGTACTGATTACCACAGAGGTAATGAATTTCATTGTGCTGCCTTAATACGATATGCGTTCCACCAAGATCTTTTTCCCTGTAAAAAAGTATTCAGGCTGACGGTAATACTGTCTGGGAGAAGGATACCCTACCCCCAGACGGTTTTAATCAGCTACGTGTGCTCAGAAATTGTTTTGAATATCGTTTAGGCAAGAACATGCCTGCAGCTGCCAAGACTGCCCCGATGATGACACAAATAATTGCAGATGCCATAAATTTCTGAACAGCCATCCTTACTGCCGGAGCCAACAATTCTCCATCAAGTCCAAATGGCAATTCCATGGCTGAAACTGCTGTGACTCCCATATTGCGGACAACAACCATAGCAATAATATACACTACCCCCGCAATCAATAGCGTAAACCCGGACCATTTGAGCGCATTGGGTATTCCTGCGAGCAGGAGGTAGAGGATGATACTTAGGGGAATAAAGACAAATAGACCGATTGTGTGGAATCTCCTGACCCGCTGATACAGATTCTGAATCTCCGCAATGTTCATCGGCAGTCCCGCTTGATCAATGAGCTCGGCTAAAACAAATGTATCGGGCAAGCCATCTTTTATCGGTCCTTCCAGGTTTGGAGCAATCATGTAGATGTCTGCTCCCTGGGGAAGAGGTATGCCGCCCTGCATAAGCTCTTCATGTGACAGCTGATCAAGCTGGGTGAGCATCTGTTCAAAAATCAGGTCTTTTTCCTGGTGCAGGTCAATCACTGCCCTCAGGCTTTCCTGTTCCCCGGTCAGGGTATTCAGGATATCTTCGGTAACCGCCAAGATCGTACCTTCAATCCATGCTTCATCAATTACTTCAGTAAACGCTATAGGAAGCTGCTCGATAATCACTGGAGGATTGTCTTTGGGTATTTGTTCGGCTATCATCAAAGCTGCCTGCCGGTTTGCTATTTCTGCAATAGGAATTTCCTCCACCAGCTGTTCCATGAATGACTGATCGATAATTTTATTCGTTAAATCCGATTCGAACATAAATGCCCAGCAAAACAGAACTACGAAAGTCGATAATAAAATCAGCAATACCTTTCTCATAACCCCCTCCTCATTCGTTTTGTCAGTCATAATCTATTATGGTGCAATAGAAAGAATTGTAACATATTACACTACAACACGATAGGATAAATCTGAAAAATTTTCAGAAAATGGTATGATGCTTTGTATGTGAACTCTGCATAAAAGTTACACTCAAGGTTTTGAGAGGTCAGTTTCTGCCGGTATTGAGGAAGTTCATGATCTACTGAAAACTCTTGCCGCTTTTGATGAACGCTTCCATTATCTGACGAGCCTGATGCTCCTTCTTCTGCACCAGAAGTTTTTCCAGATTGTCGGCTATGGCATCGTATTTCGTTTTCGCCTTTACCAGGTTTTCTTGAGTCTTTGCAATCTGAGCTTCAATTGAAGTAATACTCTTCGTTCTCGCCTTTCTCGTCATCTCCTTCGTTACTGAGTGAGGTCATCAAAGACTTGCCATCAGCAAGCAGCCTGCCGATTTCAGTTGCCTTGAACCTCACATAATGTTCATCCAGGCCGAAAGCATTGAGAATTGTTTTCTGCCTCTTCGTCACTGCATGATCAAGCCGGTATGTTCCATTATTCCTTCTGATCATCTCAATCTTCTCAAGTTCTCTGATGGCCTCGGGAACGGTCATATAGTTAGGTCTCGTATCGATTCTGAACAGTTCCTCCTTTAAAAGGGTGTAGATCCTATTGCGTATGATGAGCGCCACGAATTCGATGAAAAACTTGGAAGAGAGCGCATTTTGAGACTGAACCCGCATGCTCCTTGCTCCCAGAAAGGTCTTGTCTGAGCTGAATAGTTTCTCCGAAGCGTCTCTTCCTTTGTACAGGATGAGCGCCTGTTCAGCACTCATCTTTTCAGAAGTGACAATGCAGAAATACCCGCACAGGGCCAGTTCAGATTCAATAACTGAGGCTTTCTCTTGTGCGTATAGGAATGTATCTCCTTTGCCGTAGTAGATGTCGAAATAATGAGAGATGTTCCTGCTGAAAGAGATCACCTGACCTTCAACACGCTCGAAGAACTTCTTGTAGCTGTCAATTTTCTGTTCCAGCAGTTCCCGCTCAGCTGCCTGACGTCCTGTGTTGTGGTAGATGTGGAAATAGCGATCCCTGGTATCATCCGCATACAATCGGGCTTTGACCGTAGTCCCGTAGACCCTATAGGGTCGAATGACACATTCACGGGAGGTCTCGAACGTGTGCATCCTGCTGATGACCAGGGATGAGACGAGATCCTTCATGCCTTTGACCATGATGATGAAGCTGTAGCCATGCTCATCCATGTATCGGATGTTGTCTTTGCTGAAGTACCCCCTGTCCAGGATGAAGCCCATGCTTCTGTACCCGTACTCGATCACTTTATCCACAAGAAAGCTGAACTGGGAAACATCATTGATGGATCCCGGGTACTCCTCAAAGAACAAAGGAACCTGGTTGGTCTTGTCAAATACAAGAGCGAGATTGAAAATGGGGAATCCTTTATCATCCTTGGCTTTGCCGAACTCCACGATGTCGACGTCCCCTTCCCCTGCCTGACAGTTCTTGTTGGTCGAGTCGTAGAAGATGTATACACGTTGTCTTCGATCCCGTCTGGCATTCCAGCTGTCCAGGAAGCCGATGGTATGGTCTTTTGTAATGGAGTTCAGTAGTCTGGAAACCTTCGAATCGCTGTAGATTCTCATATTGTGTGAAAACAGAGGATGGGAGAACGCAAAGTCAGGATAGTATTGTGCTGCATTATCTTCACTGATGATGGAGTAGCACACAAGATCGAGAAGCAGGCCGCTATCCTTTCCAAGATGTTTTTCGAGCATCGCAGGGAGACCATATTCCTGAGCGACCTTGTCAATGATCAGATAGGCCCCGATTCTCAGGCAACAGCTTCTGTAGGCATCCGATCTCTCCTCAGGAAGAACCGCAGCAGGAAAGTGGATTTGGTACTTTTCATTCGGATACATCAAGGAAGCATCTTCTTCGCTGATCTTGCCGATGATCGCCCGCTTTGGAATGTTGAATTTACGGACCGGATCATAGACCCGCTCATATTCGAATAACCAGAAGAAAAAAGTTGTCAGTTCGTTGAAGCAGGAATCCTCGAAGTCTTTAGCTTCGAGGTAGTTCACTGAACTATGTAAAGACAATAATCAAATTCTATTTGTGCCGAGGGTGCAGGATGAGGGGCAGGACTTAAAATTTAAAAATGGTGAAATTGAATTGAAATCATGCTAAGGTAGTGTAAAAAAATAACCTATGCATTTATTGTGTGAGCAATCATGATATGATATACTTCATCTATGATAGATGAATCGACAAAACAACGGATAGCAAAGTTGGTGCCGCTGCTGAACGAAAGCCAAAGGCGAAAGTATCTTGGGCTGGAAGCCGTAAGTTTGGGGCATGGAGGAATCCAGGAGATAAGCAGGTATACGGGAGCATCACGGACTACCATCACGCAAGGCATTAAAGAGCTGGAAGAGGTAGTGCCTGATCCTGCAGCAAGGTCTTCTTCTGCAGAAGGGATGCGGGTACGCAGAAGCGGAGGAGGACGAAAAAGCATTCTCACCACCAACCCGGGACTGCTGGTAGCATTGGAGTATTTCGTAGATGGTGCAACGGTCGGCAGTCATGAGCATCCCTTGCGATGGACCACAAAAAGTTTGCGAAAGCTTCAGGAGGAGCTTGCTGAACAAGGGTATAGAGTAAGCCATGTGAAAGTAGGGCAACTGCTGGAACAGCTGGGATACAGTCTGCAGATGAATAAGAAATGTCTGCAGGTGGGAGAGCCGCATGTTGATCGAGATGCTCAGTTTCAACACATTGCCCGAGTATCTGGAGAGTTTCTTGCCGCTGGAGATCCGGTGATATCGGTTGATGCAAAGAAAAAGGAGTTTGTCGGTAATTTTGAGAATCAAGGAGCAGAATACCGGCCGAAGGGAAAGCCGACAGAAGTGCTTGATCATGATTTTCCGTTGCCGGATCTGGGAAAAGCCATACCCTATGGTGTATATGATGTAGGAAGCAATGAAGGGTATGTGAATGTCGGCATCAGTGCTGACACTGCCCAATTTGCAGCCCAAAGCATCCGATCTTGGTGGAATGAGATGGGGTGCCAGAAATATATCGGGGCAAGAAGACTCTATATAACTGCCGATGGAGGCGGGAGCAACGGACGCAGGAACCGGTTGTGGAAAACCTCATTGCAGGAACTGGCAAATGAGACGGGGTTGGAAATTCATGTATCCCATGTACCTCCAGGCACGTCCAAGTGGAATAAGATAGAACACCGATTATTCAGTAACATTAGCAAAAACTGGAGAGGCACCCCATTGGTATCACTTGCGGTTATCGTCAGCCTCATTGGTGCTGCGACAACAAAAGGCGGGCTGAAAGTAAAATGCGGTCTTGATGAAAAGCCCGATGAAAAAGGGATAAAGGTATCAGATAGGGAGCTTGAAGAACTGAATATTTCAACCAATGCGTTTCATGGAGAGTGGAATTATTACATTTCCCCCTCTGATGGGTTTGCTTAGCTTATTTGTTTACAATTCCTGAAACAGCTTTTCAAGGAATTGCAGATGAGTATGCTGATTTTTTTGAAATGTACACCGTCTGCAGCGGAAGTATGGGGTGACTCAAAGGAAAATCGTAAAGATTATGGAAAGCGGGAATGAAGCCTTTGACAGACGAAAGGAGATTTATCAGGTATGGAAACCGTAG
>SKXS01000015.1 GCA_007128345.1 Spirochaetia bacterium | reverse complement strand
TGACCAAATCAGCCCTGGGCCGGTCCATACCGGTCCAGCTCCGGGCCGAACGTTGTTGACTATATGAATTATTTATACTTTAGTCAACTGCATGAATGAGGTTTTCAGGCAAATTCTTTAAACCTTACTGCGCTGGAGCAGTCTCCTACCAGCGATAGTGGGCAAATGCCTTGTTCGCCTCAGCCATCCGGTGGGTCTCTTCCTTCTTCTTGAACGCCGTTCCGGTGGAGTTGAATGCATCCAGAAGCTCACCTGAAAGCTTCTCACTCATGGAGCGGCCGCTCCTGCTCCTGGCCGCCTTGATGATCCAACGCATAGCCAGCGCTTCTCTGCGGCTGTCCCTGATCTCCACGGGAACCTGGTAGGTGGAACCTCCCACCCTCCTGGACTTCACTTCAACCACCGGTTTCACGTTATCCAGCGCCTTAAGCAGCACTTCCAGGGCCGGTTCGCCCGACTTGGCTGCCATCACATCCATGGCATCGTACATATTGCTGCTGCTTACGGACTTCTTCCCGTCCAGCATCATTCGCCTGATGAACTTCTCCACGATCACACTGTGGTAGCGCGGATCAGGCAGGATATCCCGTTGGGGTGCTGCACTTCTTCTGCTCATATACCGTACTCCTCTACGCCTTCGGCCGCTTGGTACCGTACTTCGACCGCGCCTGCTTTCTGTCACTTACCCCAAGGGTGTCCTTGGCGCCGCGCACAATATGGTAGCGTACGCCCGGCAGGTCCTTGATCCTTCCTCCGCGCATGAGTACCACTGAGTGCTCCTGCAGGTTGTGGCCGATACCGGGTATGTAGGCGGTCACTTCAATCCCATTTGACAGCCGGACCCTGGCTACCTTTCTCAATGCTGAGTTAGGCTTCTTGGGGGTGACAGTCATTACACGGGTGCATACCCCGCGCTTCTGCGGACAAGCCTCCAACGCGGGCGACTTGGTCTTCTTATGCTGGGCTTCACGGCCCTTCCTGATTAACTGGTTAATTGTCGGCATCTTGTCTAGAAACTCCCTTCATTGCTTGCCGCTTCATACGGCATTATTGTATATACCTTACCTATACCAAACCTGAAGTCAGCATGGAGGACGGCTTTCAATCTTCAACCTCTACGGTTTCCGCCTCTTCTTCAGGTAGCTCTTCTTCATCGTACAGATCTTCTTCCTCAGCACGTCTGCGGGACTCCATCATATTCTGTACCGAGGCATCCAGGTCTTCACGTTCCTCCTGGACCAGCTCAATCTCCCGGTACTGCTTAATGCCAGTCCCAGCCGGGATGAGGTGCCCGATGATCACGTTTTCTTTCAGACCCCGCAGTTCATCTCTACTACCAGCAATGGCCGCGTTTGTCAATACCTTGGTAGTCTCCTGGAACGAGGCTGCTGAAATAAATGAGTCAATGCTCAGTGAAGCACGGGTGATTCCCAGCAGCAGCGGCTTGGCTACTGCAGGCTCGCCCCCTTCACGGAGCACCTTGCGGTTCTCTTCGTGAAACCGGTACTTGTCAACCTGCTCGCCGTAGATGAACTTCGTGTCCCCCACCTCGACAATCTCCACCTTCCGCATCATCTGCCTGACGATCACGCCGATATGCTTATCGTTGATGTCAACGCCCTGGAGCCGGTAGACCTCCTGGATCTCATTGACCAGGAAGGACTGGAGGGCATTCTCACCAAGTATGTCTATGATATCATGAGGATCGGTGACCCCGTCAGAAAGCGGCTCACCAGCTACCACCATGTCGCTGTCCCGTACCAGGAGGTGGCGCCCCATGGGCACCAGGTGCTTATACTCATTTCCGTAGGCGTCCTCCACCACGATAACCCGTTTCCCCTTGACGATGCTGTGGAAACGCACTATGCCGGACACTTGCGACAAAACAGCAGCCAACTTCGGCCTCCTGGCCTCGAACAGCTCCCCTACCCGGGGAAGACCGCCGGTAATGTCCCGGGTCTTCACATTCTCCTTGAGCAGCTTAGCAAGCACTCTGCCCCGGGTGACCTTCTGGCCGTTCTCAACGTTCAGATAGGATGAACCCGGCAGAAAGTAGGTTGCCAGTTCTTCGCTGCCCTCACCCATGATGACGATCCTCGGCTGGAGGGTCTCCAGGGTATATTCGGTGATCTTCTTCTCAATATTCCCGGTATCCTCGTTGATCTCCTCCTTGAGGGTCGTACCTAGAAGGATATCGATGAACTGCACGGTCCCTTCCTGCTCAGCAATGATCGGCTCGGAGAAGGGGTCGAATGTAGCGATACTCGCCCCGGCCGGAACCACCTCGTCCTGACTGCACAGAAGGTTGGACCCGTTGCGGATGTCGATCCGCTGCGGCTGGGATACCAGGATAATTTCATCATTGACCAGTTTCACATAGGCGATCTCGTCAGAAAGCACTTCAGCACCGTCTTTCCTGCCCAACGGAGTGCCGACGGTGACCTTGTCGTCATGGGCGACAGAGAGCGAATCCACATTGCTCATGGGAATACGCTTGAGCACTTTGGAAGCCATGATGAACCCCTTGCGGGTGAACAGCAGAGTTCCGTCCTTCATGGGTACGGTGGTTCCCAGGATCTCAGTGACGATCACCGGGTAATTGAGGATGATCTTGTTCTCTTCGCTGATCTTCGTCGCCGTTCCCCCGATATGGAAAGTACGCATGGTGAGCTGGGTACCCGGCTGCCCGATGGACTGTGCCGCGATGATGCCCACCGCTTCACCTATGTGCACTGTTTCATTGGTAGCAAGGTTTCTTCCATAGCAGAGCTGGCAGACTCCGTGCTTGGCTTCACAGGTAAGTACAGTGCGGACCCGCACATGCTCAATACTCGCTTGCTCAATTTGAAGGGCGATCTCCTGAGTGATCTCCTCGTTTACATCGATAATGATCTCATCGGTGATGGGGTGGCGCACACGCTCAAGCGTATAGCGGCCTGAGATGCGGTCTGCGAGGGGCTCCACGATATCCTCGCCGTCCTTCAGCGCATAGGTGTCTATGCCGTTGATGGTTCCGCAGTCTATCTCGTTAATCACCACGTCCTGGGCAATGTCGACCAGACGCCTGGTCAGGTATCCCGCATCGGCAGTCTTAAGCGCTGTATCTGCGAGTCCCTTCCGGGCACCGTTGGTGGAGATGAAGAACTCGATGATTGAGAGTCCTTCCTTGAAGTTCGCCCGGATGGGAAGCTCAATGATTTCACCCGTGGGTTTGGCCATGAGACCGCGCATACCGCCGAGCTGCCTGATCTGGGTTCTGCTTCCCCGTGCTCCTGAATCCGCCATGAGGTAGACCGGGTTGAACCCGCCCTTATCCTTTTTCAGCATATCCATGAGCTCATTGGTGAGGTTCTCGTTTGTTAGGCTCCATACCTCGATAACCCGGTTATACCGCTCCTCCTGGGTAATGTGTCCCTGAAGGTATTGGTTCTGGATCTCCCTGACATCTTCGTTGGTATGCTCAATCATTTCGCGCTTGACGTCGGGTACCAGGATATCATCAAGACCGATGGTAGCACCGAAGAGGGTCGCGTACTTGAACCCGAGGTCCTTGATGGAGTCGAGCATCTTCACTACAGTGGCGGCGCTGTAGTTAAGCAGCGTCTCGCCGACCAGGGCACGCAGCTGCTTATCGCCGAAGGTGACGTTCCTGAACGGAACTTCAGGAGGCATGGCCTCATTGAATATGATCCTGCCTGCTGTAGTCTCCTCAACCCCCCCGTTAGGAAGCTTGTATTTAATAATACTGTTGTAGGTGATGACCTTGGACTCAAGTGCCATCATCACTTCGTCAGATGTTATAAAGTACTTGCCTTCTCCAGGATCGCCTTTCCTTGCCTTAGTCAGGTAGTTAATGCCCAGCACCATATCCTGGGACGGGAACACCACGGGCTTTCCGTTTGCCGGGTCCAGCAGGTTCTTGGATGAGAGCATGAGGGTCCAGCACTCAATCTGCGCTGCCTGGGTAAGGGGCACATGCACTGCCATCTGGTCGCCGTCGAAGTCAGCGTTGTACGCATGGCATACCAGTGGATGGAGCTTGATCGCCTTCCCCTCCACAAGCACCGGCTCGAACGCCTGTATGCCCAGGCGATGGAGCGTAGGCGCTCTGTTGAGCATCACCGGATGCTCCTTCACCACTTCATCGAGGATGGCCCACACTTCCTGGGTCTCCTGCTCAACAAGGGTCTTGGCCTTCTTGATATTGTAGACGATGTCCTTCTCAACCAGCCGCTTCATAATGAACGGCTTGTAAAGCTCCAGGGCCATCTTTGAGGGAATCCCGCATTGGTGCAGCCTGAGTTCCGGCCCTACCACAATGACCGAACGGCCTGAGTAGTCGACACGCTTGCCCAGCAGGTTCTGCCGGAAGCGTCCCTGCTTACCCTTGAGCATATCCGAGAGGGACTTCAGCGGTCTGTTGGATGCCCCCTTGACCACCCGTTTTTTCTTGGAGTTGTCAAAGAGCGCGTCCACCGCCTCCTGAAGCATCCGCTTCTCATTGCGGATGATGATGTCAGGTGCATTGAGGGACATGAGGCGCTTCAGCCGGTTGTTCCGGTTGATCACCCTGCGGTAGAGGTCATTGAGGTCGGAGGTGGCAAATCTGCCGCCGTCGAGCTGCACCATAGGACGGAGCTCAGGCGGGATGACGGGAATGACATCCAAAATCATCCATTGCGGAAAGTTGCTGGAATCCCGGAAGTTCTCTACAATTTCAATTCGCCTGAGCAGCCGCTTGTCGGATTTTGCACCCTTCTCAAGCATTCTGACTCTCAGCTCAGCTGACAGTGCATTTAGATCAGCAGCCGCAAGCAGCACCTTGATCGCTTCGGCACCCATATCGGCATGGAAGCTCTCCCCGTAGCGATCCTTGGCCTCGTAGTACTCATCCTCGGTAAGCAGCTGCTTCAGTTTCAGGTCCGTATCTCCCGGATCGATGACGATGTACTTTTCATAGTAGAGCACTGACCTCAGAGCCGCCACGGTCAGGTCCAAGAGCAGTCCCATGCGCGAGGGCACGGACCGGTAGTACCAGATATGTGATACCGGGGAGGCAAGCTCAATATGCCCCATGCGCTCACGACGGACCTTGAAGTGCGTCACCTCAACACCGCAGCGGTCACAGATCACACCCTTGTAACGGATGGACTTGAACTTGCCGCAGTAGCACTCCCATTCCTTGGTGGTCCCGAAGATCTTCTCGCAGAACAGGCCGTCCTTCTCAGGGCGCAGAGTGCGGTAATTGATCGTCTCCGGCTTCTTCACCTCACCGTATGACCAGTCTCTGATCTGGTCAGGAGAGGCCAGCTGAATTTTTATGTTATCGAAATCCTGAATCTCTCTCATTCCGACTTACTCCTGTTTAGAAATCGTCGCCCTTCTTGTTAATCAGTTCCTCGTCACGCTCTGTGAGGGGAATCTGCTTGTTATGCGAATCGTAGATAGTCAAGTCCAGGGCAAGGCCCCTGAGTTCCTGCACGAGCACGTTGAATGATTCCGGCATGCCGGCGCTGGATGACGGTTCACCCTTGACAATGTTCTCATAGATCCGAACCCGGCCGTTCATGTCATCACTCTTGATGGTAAGCAGTTCCTGGAGGGTGTTGGCAGCCCCGTAGGCCTCCAGCGCCCAGACTTCCATTTCCCCGAGTCTCTGGCCGCCGAACTGCGCCTTTCCTCCCAGCGGCTGCTGGGTTACCAGTGAGTAGGGGCCGGTGGAACGTGCATGCATTTTGTCATCCACCAGATGGTGCAGCTTGAGCATGTAGATGTATCCGGTAAAGACTTCGTTCTGGAAGAACTCGCCTGTCCTCCCGTCCCGCAGCAGTGACTTCGAGGTTACCGGGAGACCCGCCTCAATCATTTTCTCCTCAATCTGTTCAGGCAGGGCTGACTGGAATACCGGTGTTGAGTACCACTGCCCCAGGACCTTGCCGGCCCACCCGAGCTGGGTTTCCAGAAGCTGGCCGATGTTCATCCGCGAGGGAACCCCGAGAGGATTCAGACAGATGTCCAGGGGTGTGCCGTCTTCCAGGTAAGGCATATCCTCCTGGGGGAGGATCCGGGACACGACACCCTTGTTGCCGTGGCGTCCCGCCATCTTGTCGCCTTCACGGAGTTTGCGCTTTGCGGCAATGAGCACCTTCACCACTTCATCTACGCCGGGCGGCAGGTCATCACCCTCGGACCGTTTCAGCCGCTGGATGTCGATCACCGTCCCTTCGGTCCCGTGGGGCACCTTCAGTGAGGTATCCCTGACCTCCTTGGCTTTCTCCCCGAATATGGAGTTCAGCAGTTTGAACTCCGGGGTTGAGTCAGCTTCAGCCTTGGGGGTGACCTTCCCCACCAGGATGTACCCCGACTTGACCTTTGCTCCGATACGGATAATTCCGTCCTCGTCGAGCTGCTCCAGCGACTTCTCACTGGTGTTGGGAATATCCCGGGTAAGTTTCTCAGGACCCAGCCGGGTTTCCCGGACATCCATCGAGTACTCCTTGATATGTACGGAGGTGAACACGTCCTCCTTCACCACCCGCTCAGATATGAGAATGGAGTCCTCATAGTTGTATCCGTTCCAGGGAACGAAGCCCACCAGTACATCACGTCCGAGAGCCAGTTCTCCGTACCGTGTCGAAGGACCATCAGCCAGGATGTCCCCTTCCTTGACCTCCTGGCCGAGAGAGACTATAGGCAGCTGGTTGAAGCAGGTGTCCTGGTTGGTCCGCTGGTACTTCTGCAGCTCATACATATCAACATCATATGTGTCTGCCGCTTCATGGGGAGTCACCTTAATGTAGGTATTGGAGACATAGCTCACCGTACCAGCACGTACTGCGGTTGCCATAACCCCTGAATCGTAGGCAGTCTTGCCTTCCATGCCCGTCCCCACCTGGGGCGGCTGAGGGAATACGAGGGGGACCGCCTGGCGCTGCATGTTGGAGCCCATGAGGGCCCGGTTCGCATCATCGTGTTCCAGAAACGGGATGAGCGATGTGGCAACCGAGATGACCTGCTTCGGCGAGATATCCATATAGCTGATCTGAGATACAGGTCGGGTCGTATAGTCGCCTGACTTCCTCACAGAGACCATGTCGTCCAGAAATTTTCCGTCCAGATCTATCCTGGCGTTCGCCTGGGCTATGAAGTGCTTCTCTTCATCAATTGCTGAAAGATAGTGCACCTCCTTAGTTGCCTTTCCGTCCACCACCTTGCGGTAGGGGGTTTCCAGGAATCCGTACTCGTTTACCTGAGTGTAGTTTGCCAGTGAGACAATGAGCCCGATATTCGGACCTTCCGGAGTCTCAATGGGGCACATGCGGCCGTAGTGTGTGTAGTGCACGTCCCGCACTTCAAATCCGGCCCGTTCGCGGGAGAGACCCCCGGGACCGAGGGCATTGAGACGCCGCTTATGGGTGAGCCCGGCCAGGGGATTTACCTGGTCCATGAACTGGCTGAGCTGGCTGGAGCCGAAGAACTCCTTAATCGCCGCAGTCACGGGCTTGATGGATATGAGCTCCTGGGGTACCGCCCGCTCGGTATCGAGGTTCATCCGCTCCTTCGCGATACGTTCCATACGGGTGAAGGCGGTCTTCAGGGTATTCTGTAACAGCTCACCAACAGAACGGATTCGCCGGTTGCCCAGATGGTCGATATCATCCACATTCTCCTCACCAATGAAGACGTTGATGAGGTAGCGCATGGTATTGACAATATCCAACTTATGCAGGACCGCTTCGTCCACAGGTTCAGCATAGTCGAGCTTCTTATTGAGTTTATAGCGTCCCACACGTCCCAGATCATAGCGCCGGGGAGAAAAGAACATGGTGCCCAGGTCTCTTTCGGCATTTTCCAGAGATATGGGTTCGCCGGGCATGAGGACCGTGTAAACCGCTACCAGGGCGTCTTCTTTGGCGGGCTCATCAAAGCCCGAGTCGGTCCTGGTGTGCTTGGCCTCTTCAATCTCAAAGCACCGAAGAATAATCTCCGAATGCAGGGATGCTTCGTGGTCAAAGTCGATGATTTCGACGCTCTCAACCTCCGAGTGGATTAGCTCATCAATCTCATGGGGATGGAGCTTTTCACCAGCGCGGTAGAGTTTTCTCTTTTCGCCGTCAACAGTGATATAGACATCCTTAAAGAGGATGGCATCAACAAGCTTCTCCTTCTCTTCCCGTTTGTCAATAAGCTTTATGTGCGTTGACTTATAGTAGAGCTCGAGAATCTGCTCCCTGCTTTCATAGCCGAGGGCTCGGAGGAACAATGTACCCAGAATCCGTTTCTTCCGGTCAATCTTGGTGTAGATGAGCTCCTTCTTCTGATCTATCTCAAACTCAAGCCAGGAGCCGCGGTACGGAATAATCCGCGAGGAAAAGACGCCCTTCTCGTAGGAGAAGATCACCCCGGGAGAGCGGTGGATCTGGCTGACCACCACCCGTTCAGCACCATTAATAATAAAGGTCCCCCGTTCAGTCATCAGCGGAATATCTCCAATGTATATATCCTTCTGACGGATCTCCCCTGTTTCTAGGAAGACCAGGTTGACCTTGGCCTTGATGGTGATGGAGTAGGTCAGCCCCTTGAGCTTGCACTCCATTTCAGGACGTATATGTTCTTCATCGAGGGTGTACTGCACATATTCCAGCAGCATATCGCCGCTGGGACTTTCGATGGGAAACGTAGATTGGAAGACCTCTTCCAATCCTTGGGTCAGCAGCGGCAGCCCCTGTTTGAGCCGGTCTCGCTGCAAAAAGTGTTCATATGACAAGAGCTGGATATCAGTGAGCTTAGGCAGCTCCATGATGTCCTCAAACTGCTCACCAATATATGTTCTCTGAATGGTTTTTCCGTCGGCAAGCATGGGCACCCCCTGGATAAAGAACCTCAGTTACGGTATTCAGTACCGTACCTTGATGACACGACTTGCCACCGGAGCTGCTGCTCCGGCGGCAATTGGGAAATGTACAAACGTTAGCGCACGAGTTCTATTTAACTTCAACTTCAGCGCCGGCAGTTTCAAGTTTTTCCTTAAGAGAAGCCGCTTCCTCTTTGGAAACTCCCTCTTTAATAGTCTTTCCGCCAGCCTCAACAATATCTTTAGCTTCCTTGAGTCCAAGACCGGTAATAGCACGCACTTCCTTGATAACAGGAATTTTCTTACCATCTGCAATCCCTTTCAGGATGACGTCAAATTCCGTCTGCTCTTCTTCCTCTTCGGCAGCTGCAGCAGGTGCTGCAGCACCGGCAACCGCTACGGGAGCAGCGGCGGTAACGCCGAACTTCTCTTCCATTGCCTTAATGAGCTCTGAGATCTCCAGCACTGTCATATTTGCTATCGCATCTAGGATCTCTTCTTTCTTTACAGTAGCCATATTATCTTCTCCTTATTAGTATTTTTTCTTCGCAGTAATAGCATGTGCTACGAACAGAAGACTAATACTGCGGTCTATGCACTTTTCGCGTCGGCTATCGCCTGCAGGGTACGGACCAGCTTGGTCGGTACCGCATTGAGGATGTAGACGACGTTCTGTATCGGAGCCCTCATGGTGCCCATGAGGGATGCAATCAGCTCGTCCCTTCCCGGCAGCCTGCTGAACTCCTCAATCTGCTTAGCGGTGAACACGCTGCTTCCAACGATGCCTCCCTTGATTTCCATGGGCGCATCCTTGGCGAACTCAACGAGTATCTTGGCTACTGCCCCGGAATCACCCTTGGGCAGCACTACGGCAGTGGGGCCGGTGAGCTGGTCGTCAACCAGGGGCTGGTCCAGTTCCTTCAACGCGATCTTTGCGTACCGGTTCTTCACCACCTTGTAGGCCGCTTTCTCCTCGAAGAGTCTCCTGCGCAGCTGGGTAATCTGCTCAACCGTCAGTCCCCGGTAGTTAGTGAAAATGTAGTCCTTCACCTGGGAGAATTCTTGTTTGAGCGCCTCAACAGCCTCAACCTTGCTTTGGGTTACTTTCGTACTGTATGCTGTCATCATGCCCTCCTACCTGGCTTCCTGGTACTGGACCTTTACGCCGGGGCCCATGGTGGACGAGACCGCTACCGAAAGGATGAAATCTCCCTTGGTATCGCTCGGCCGCTTCCTCTGGATTTCTGCAAGCACGATCCCGAGATTTTCCTGGATCTTTTCAGCATCCATGGAAACCTTGCCTACAGCCAGGTGAACAACCCCGGTCTTGTCGGAACGGTACTCAACACGCCCTTTCTTCAGCTCCTCAAGAGCAGCCTTGATGTCAAAGGTTACCGTCTGGGTCTTCGGATTGGGCATAAGCCCCCGTCTTCCCAGAATGGGGCCGAGACGACCGACATCCTTCATCATATCGGGGGTAGCGACAGCCACATCAAAATCAAGCCAGCCGTCTTTGATCTTTTCAACCAGGTCCACGTCCCCCACGTAGGCGGCACCTGCCTCCCTGGCTTCGTCCGCCTTCTCACCTTTAGCAAACACGAGGATCTTCTTCTCCCCGGAAAACTGGTGAGGCAGCACCACAGTATCCCTGATGGTCTGGCTCTTCTTGAGCTTCAGCTTCACCGAGAGTTCCACCGTTTCGTCGAACTTCGCGAATGCCAGCTGCTTCACGAGAGCAAGCGCCTCGTCCTGGGGGTACTGAAGTTCACGGTTGATGTTCGCAACAGCGTCCTTGTACTTTTTTCCACGCTTCATGCTGCTATCCCTCCACCTTGACGCCCATGCTTCGCGCTGTGCCGGCGATGATCTTCATCGCGGCCTCAATGTCGTTGGCATTGAGATCGGGCATCTTGATCTCAGCGATCTCCTGCAGCTTCTGCTTTGACAGGGTTGCAACCTTCACCTTGTGAGGTTCACTGGACCCGCTGTCAATGCCGCAGGCGCGTTTGATCAGCACCGCAGCCGGCGGAGTCTTCATGATGAAGGTGAAGGTGCGGTCCTGGTATACCGTGATAACCACGGGTACGGTCAGACCAGCTTCAATGTTCTTCGACCTGTCATTGAACTGCTGCACAAACTGCGGAGCGCTTACCCCGTGGGGTCCTAGAGCGGGCCCTACAGGAGGTGCAGGAGTAGCCTTCTGGGCAGGAACCTGCAGTTTAATAACTGCAGTAATCTTCTTTTTTGCCATATGAGCTCTCCTTGTGGTACGATCGCCTGCCCGGAAGCAGGCTCCCAACATATGCCTGTCCAACGGACAGGGTATCGGCCATAGCCGAATAATTCACGTTTTGATGCGTTACAGGCGAATAATCAGATTTTTTCCACCTGGAGGAAGTCGACTTCCACGGGGGTAGAGCGTCCAAAAATACCTACCATCACCTTCAGCTTGCCCTTCTCGTAGTTTACATCCTCTATGGTGCCGGTAAAGGAGTCAAAGGGTCCTTCAATGATCCTCACTGCCTCACCCACTGAGAAGGTGTCCTTCGGCCTGAGCACCCGCTCAGTCTTGATCTCACCGGCCTTCTGGAGAATCCGCTTTGCTTCCTCGTCAGTTATAGGCCTGGGTTTCGTTACCCCTATGGTCCCTACAAAGCCTGAGACTCCTTCAATCCTGCGGATTTTTCCGCACACGCTCTTCCAGCCGAGTTCCGGCAGGTCCATTTCCAGCAGGATATAGCCGGGCAGAAATTTCTTTGAGACAACCTTTCGTTTTCCGTCCTTTACTTCGACCACTTCTTCCGAGGGAACCTTGATATCAGCGACATGTTCATCAATCTCAGGATCTGCATCCTTGAGCTTCATGATTGTCTTTTCAATCTTATTCTCATACCCAGAATAGGTCTGCAGAACATACCAGCCCTTAGCCATCTATACCATCCATTTAGAATATGATATCCAGTCCGCGAAGTAGAAGGAAATCAAGCAGACCCAGGGTGACAGAAAAAAGCAGTACCGATATGAGGACCACCTTGGTGGACGCAATTACCGTATCCCTGGTGGGCCACACGACCCGCTTAAGCTCCATGTAGCTCTCTTTGAAAAACCGTATCATTTTTTTCATTACCTGCACCCCTTACATGCAAAAAAAGGCAGGCCAGGCAGGATTCGAACCTGCAACATCCGGTTTTGGAGACCGGCGCTCTAGCCGTTGGAGCTACTGGCCTGAGAAGTAGACTACTTTATCTTGGCTTCCTTATGGACGGTGTGCTTCCGGTCAAACTTGCAGTACTTGTTGAACTCCATCTTGCCCTGGATATTCTTCCTGTTTTTTTCAGTTGTATAGTTCTTGCGCTTGCATTCGCTGCACTGGAGCGCAATTTTCTCTACAGGACCCTTTTTTTTGCTAGCCATGATTGTATATCTCCTAAAGAAATCAGACGAGCCCTCGACCGGATTCGAACCGGTGACCCCAACCTTACCATGGTTGTGCTCTGCCGACTGAGCTACAAGGGCACACTACGAACACCTTTGGTTCCGCGTAGAGCTGAAGGTACCAAAGCTGCATTTTTTTGTCAAGTGAAACCGGCCCTTGTTGCATAATTTCCTGCAGCGTACTATATATAGCAGATAAAAGGATTATAATCAATACATGCGCATGGCATATCGGTCGAGAAGCCAACCATGCAGAAGGAAATGATGGAAAAGCTCAACATTCGATTTGGACGGGATAGTGAATCCATCAAGTGGGATTTTGCAGAACACTTGAAATATACCCTCAGCTGTGACCGCTACTCCACAACGGAAAAGGACCGGTTCATGGCTTTGGCATACTCAATACGTGACCGGCTTATTCACCAGTGGATCCACACGCAGCAGCAGCACCATGATCTCAGGGTGAAGCGCGTCTACTACCTCTCCCTGGAGTTCCTCATGGGCCGAGCAATGGGCAACAACGCCGTCAATCTCCCCCTTGAAGATACCGCAAAACAGGCCCTCATGGACCTGGGATACGGCTTTGAGGAAATTGCTGAGCAGGAAGTAGATGCCGGGCTGGGCAACGGGGGACTCGGCCGCCTGGCCGCATGCTTCCTGGACTCCATGGCCACCATGGAGCTCCCTGCCTTCGGGTACGGCATCAGATACAACTACGGAATATTCCGCCAGCAGATCATCAACGGGTATCAGAAGGAGGAGCCCGACGACTGGCTCAGATTCGGAAACCCGTGGGAAGTTGAACGGCGTGATATCGTAGTGCCGGTCAGTTTCGGCGGCAAGGTGGAGAGCATGGTACGCAGGGGACGGCGGGTCTGCTCATGGGTTGATACCCAGCAGATTAACGGACTCGCCTACGATACGCCCATTGTCGGGCACGGAGGCAAGACCGTCAATACCCTCAGGCTATGGAGCTCCCGGGCATCCGAGGGTTTCAACTTCCAGGATTTCAGTGAGGGCGACTATGTTGAGGCAGTGAAGGCCAAGGTTATGGCTGAAAACCTCTCCCAGGTCCTCTACCCCAACGACAACCTCTACCTCGGCAAGGAACTGAGGCTCAAGCAGCAGTATTTCTTCGTTGCCTGCTCCTTGGCTGACATATTCCGGCGGTTTAAAAAGTATGCGGTGTCCTGGGAGGAATTCCCCAACTATGTGGCAATCCAGCTCAACGACACCCATCCCTCCCTCGCCATACCGGAACTCATGCGGCTGCTCATTGATGAGGAGGAACTTGACTGGGACACTGCATGGGATATTTTGCAGAAGACCATGGGCTACACCAACCATACGCTCATGCCTGAAGCCCTTGAGAAGTGGCCGGTTCCCATGCTTGAGGCAAACCTCCCCAGGCACCTGCAGATCATCTATGAGATCAACCACCGCTTCCTCAAGCGGGCGATCACCTTCTTTCCCGGTGAGATGCAGAAGATTTCCCGTATGAGCATTATTGAGGAGAGTGCCCCGAAACAGGTCAGGATGGCCAATCTGTCAATCGTCGGCTCCCACTCGACTAACGGGGTTGCCGCACTGCATACCGAACTGCTGAAAAGCAGAATGTTCCCCGAACTGTCGGCAATGTTCCCTGAGCGGTTCAACAACAAGACCAACGGGATTTCACAGCGCAGGTGGCTTCTGAACGCCAACCCTCCCCTCGCCCAGCTTATCACCGACGCTATCGGTGAGCGTTGGATCACTGATTTCAGGAAGATCGAAGACCTGCGTCCCTTTGCGGATGACAGCTCATTCAGGGAGGCCTTCAGCAAAGTCAAGAAAACGGCGAAGGAGCAGGCCGCACAGTACATATACCGGGACTTCGGCTGGAAGGTGGACGTTGACAGCATCTTTGACACCCAGGTCAAGCGGATTCATGAGTACAAGAGACAGCTGCTCAATGCAATACATATCATCATGCTGTACAACCGCATGCGCGACGGAGACGCGAAGGATTTTCCTGCGGTCACCTTTCTATTCGGGGGTAAGGCAGCTCCAGGATACGTACTGGCCAAGCTCATCATCAAATTCATCTGCAGCATTGCGGATGTCATCAACCGTGATGCGTCCATACATGGGAAGCTCAAGGTGCACTTCCTTCCCAACTACCGGGTCACCATGGCAGAGAGAATCATTCCTGCTACAAACATCTCCGAACAGATTTCCACTGCGGGGACGGAGGCGTCAGGGACGGGGAACATGAAGTTCATGTGCAACGGGGCCCTCACCCTAGGCACCTTGGACGGAGCAAACATTGAGATAGTCGAGCAGGCTGGCAAGGAGAATGTCTTCATTTTCGGGCATACCGCTGAGGAGATTGATTCACTGAAGGACAGCTACGATCCCTACGATTACTGTACCGCCAACGATGAGATCAGACGGGCTATGGACCTGATTCTCACCGGGTATTTTAATTTCTCGGAACCGGGCATCTTTGAGCCCCTCAGAAGATCGCTCTTTGATGAAGGTGACCGTTACCGGCACTTCGCTGATCTCACCTCCTACAGCACAGCGCACAGCAAGGCCAGGAACCTCTACCGCGACAGCTTCGATGAGTGGAACCGGAGGGCGGTCATCAACATCGCCGCATCGAGCAAATTCTCATCGGACAGGACCATCGCTCAGTATGCAAAGGAGATCTGGAATGTCGAGTCGTGTCCCACCAAGGTTTTTGATTCCGCTGAAGCTGCCCTTGAAGACGCAAAGGCTGAGAACAATGGCAATTATCTCGGTGGACATTAGCTGAACAGACGGGAACACAACCACTCGGTATCTGGGGAGCATCAGAAAAAACGATGGAATATCCCGCTGATAACAGGTTGGGCCCAGAGGATCAGGGGCACAAGCAGCAGTGCGGGAATGAAGTTCCCTGTCTTGATGCTCCTGAGGTTCAGCAGGTTCAGCCCGATCATGATGACCAGCACTCCCCCGACCGCAGAGAGTTCGTTGAGTCCCTGTTCACCCATGAGAGGAGCAAGCTGCGTCGCCAGCAGGGTGAGTCCCCCCTGGTAGACCAATATAGTGATGATGGAGAAGGCAACGCCTATGCCGTACGCAGCGGTAAACATAATAGCCATAAATCCGTCCATCATGGACTTCACGAGAATCAGCTCATAGTCCCCCTCCGCTCCTGCACGGATGGCCCCGACGATTGTCATGGCGCCTACACAGAAGAGAACCGAAGCGTTAAGGAAACCCACTGCAAAGTTCCTCTTCTCCTGAATAGTAATGTTGTCTTCTACATACGTGGTTTCAGTCCGTTTTCTGTGTGACACACGCTCAAAGAATCCCCCAACGCGAAGGATTCTCCCTTCAATATCAAGCAGGTAGCCAATGATGCCTCCTGCGGCTATGGCAAAAAGCACACCCATGTAGCTGCTTGTTCCCATGGCCATGGAGAATCCTATGAGCAGAGAGATCATCCCCGCACTAATGAAGACCACTTCCTTGAGCCCTTCACGGATGTGCGCATGGAAGAAAAGCCCGATCATGGAACCGAGAAACACAGCGATGCAGTTGATGACAGTTGCAATCATAGGAGATGATTATACGTATATTGGCAGGGGTATGCAATTGTGCTAGACTGCATCCCCATGATTACCGGCATTATTCCTGCTGCAGGCACCTCTTCACGTATGGGTGTATGGAAACCAATGCTGGAGGTTTCCGGTAAGCCTATGATCTTTCATGTAATAGAAGCACTCATATCTGTCACATCAGCGGTGATCATAGTTACCGGGTACCGTGGTGACGAACTCGAGTCAGTAGTTGCACCGCAGTACCCGGGTATCCGCTTTGCCAGAAACTACGGGTACCAGCGGGGTATGTTCTCGTCAATCCAGACAGGGATGCGCCTGCTGGGAGATGCAGAGGTGTTCCTCATCGTCCATGCGGACATGCCCCTGCTGCGGCACACCCATATTGCATCGTTGCTCTCCTATTGGGAATCACTTACCGATGCTGCCGATGTCCTCCGTCCCTATGTAGACGGTGTGCCGGGGCATCCGGTGGTCTGCAGGCGCAGCGTGGCTGAAACTGCCCTGGGAGAGCAGGCACATGCTTCCATGGAGCAGGTGCTCTCCCGTCATGCGGTTACGCTGTACCACGCCAGCGACCCCGCGTACACCACCGATATCGACACCCCGGAAGCGTTCCTACGCCTGTGAAAAGATCAGCTCATCTCCATGCGCATCCACTTTGATCGTCTCGCCTTCCTTGAACGTTCCGTCCAGAATGAGGAGCGCAAGCTTGTCCTGCACATGGTGCTGGATTGCCCGGCGGATAGGCCGCGCCCCGAACGCGGGATCATAGCCTGCGCGAAGCAGGAATGAAACCGCATCATCGGTTACCTGCATCGACAGGTTTCGCGCAACAAGCCGTTTTTCCAGCAGTCCGAGCTGGATTTTGACTATGCTTCGTATGTGCTCTTCTGCCAGGCGGTTGAAGACAATGATTTCGTCCACCCGGTTGAGGAACTCAGGCTTGAAGGTCTGTCTGCACAACGCATCGATCTGCGCTGAAATCTCCTCGGCATCTTGTGTCTGAAGTATAAGCTGGCTTCCCAGATTGCTTGTCATGATGACGATAGTGTTCCTGAAGTCAACGATCCTCCCCTGTCCGTCAGTCAGCCTTCCGTCATCCAGCAGCTGGAGCAGCACGTTGAACACATCGGGATGGGCTTTCTCAATCTCGTCAAAGAGGACCACCGAATAAGGCCGCCGGCGGACAGCTTCGGTCAGCTGGCCTCCCTGGTCATATCCGACATATCCAGGAGGGGCCCCAATAAGCCTGGAGACGGCATGCTTCTCCATATACTCGCTCATATCGATTCGGGTAAGAGCTCGTTCGTCATCGAAGAGAAAATCAGCCAATGTTTTGGCCAGCTCAGTCTTGCCCACACCGGTTGGACCGAGGAATATGAATGAGCCCAGCGGCCTGCGCTCATCGGCCAGACCGGTCTTATTTCTCCTGATAGAGTTGGCAACAGCTTCTATGGCCCGACTCTGCCCGACGACCCGACTCTCAAGAGTCTGCTCAAGTCGCAGGTACTTTTCCATTTCAGAGGAGAGCATCTTGCTTATAGGTATGCCGGTCCAGTTGGAGACCACTGCGGCAATGTCGTCATCGGATACCTCTTCCCTGAGCAAGGTTCCCTGATCCTGGAGCTGCTGGAGGCTCTCCGCCTTCTGTTCAAGGGATTTGGTGAGCTGGGGAATCAAGCCATGCTTGATCTCAGCTGCGCGTCCGAGATTTCCCGACCGTTCCGCCTGGGCTTCCTCAGCTTTCAGCTGCTCCAGTTCAGCTTTGAGCGTGCGAATCTCATCAATAACCTGCTTCTCATTCTGCCATTGAAGGTGCATGGCATCCCGCTTGCCCTTAAGCTCAGAGAGCTCCTTCTGTATCTTTGACAGACGTTCCTTCGATGCAGCATCCTCTTCCTTCTCCAGCGCCTGCTTCTCAATGGAGAGCTGAAGCATGCGGCGCTGTATCTTGTCGAGCTCAATGGGCTGGCTCTCAATTTCCATCTTCAGCCTGCTGGCAGCCTCATC